>NZ_JAPWAG010000008.1:0-92155 GCF_041432775.1 Pauljensenia sp. 20925_1_34
CAACGATGCGATTTCAATGTTTGAAATACATGTCGGGGAATTACGTGCGACATTTTTGAGGAACCATAACATGAGGCGCCGCAAAGACCCCACGCGGAAGACAGTCCAAGCAGAAGACAACTCAAGCCCAGAAGACCCCCACAACCCCGACAACCGCCACAAGCACGGGGGCGCTGCACCCATTATGTGGCGGTGCACCCGTTACGTGGCGCTGCACCCGAACAGAAGAGGTGCATTGCCTACGGATCGGGTGCAGCACCCCAACAAACAAGAACAAACGCGGAACTGACACGACCCATCCACTCCCTGCCGCACCCCTCCATGCGCAACTGGGCCCTACAGGTGGCAGGACGGGCACGCCGCCCACGCGGCCCACGCCGCCACCTGCACTCCGGCCCACTCCGGGGGATTCCAACACCTCCTATACCCTTACATGCGAAGAGCCGATTAACCCCGCCGGCCGCGCCGCGTCGCAACGGCAGTGAGCCGATCGCCCGTCAGGCGGGCCAGCCTGCGGGGTTCTCGGAAACGAGCGCGCGCACCAGGTTGGGGCCCTCCGCGGTGGCGAGGATGCCGCGATACTGGGGGCGGCACGCGAAGCAGCCGATGGTGCGCTGGAGCTGTGCCGGCGTGAGGCTAAGGCACGTGATGTCGATGAGCGTGGGTGTCGGACTCGCCGTGGTCATGACGTGAGCGATGGTGACGACGTCCCTTTTTACGGTTGGGTATTCGACGGCGGCGATGAAGGGGGCCTGATCCCAGGGGATGCGGATCGGCGTGGGGGAGAGCAGCGGGTGGAACTCCAGGTGGGTGGGGGACAGCGCCACAAGAGGGCCGTCGTGGATCGCGCGTGGCCGGTAGGCGGTGCCGCGGCGCATCGCGACAGCGCCGACAGCTCCAGCAGCGCCCAAGGCCACGCACACGACGTCAAGGGCGGCGGTCAGAGAGGTGCCGGGGGAGGACGCGAGGATCGTGCGTGTGAGCGCAACAGAGATCAAGGAGACGGGGAACAGAGACAACAGCAGGAAGGTCTCCGCGGTGATCATGTAGATGGGGGCTGTCATCGGGGAGACGGTCACGGCTGCGTTGGAGAGGGTCACAGTCGGCCCGCGGCGCTGCCTGCGGGACACTTCCCCGGCGAAGTACACGCGCGTCGCCGCCATGCCAACGAGGAGGTAGACCAGGAGCACGTAGAGGCTCAGGGGGCTGAGCCACAGGAGGAAGACGTTGAGCGCCGCCATGAAAACGTAAAGAAACGCGCTGACGGTCAAGAGAGCCGGAATCGACGACTGCGGAAGAACTTCGTATTTGTTGGTCAGTAGCATCAGCGTCTTCTTTCTGTTGTGATCGGCGGACGTGTCATGGGTGCGCGACGAATACACATCTGCAGTTAGGGCGCTTGCAGGATCGCGCGGGCGAGGGCGACTCCCTCCGGCAGTGCGAGCGTTGCGAGCTTGTCCGGGTTATGTGCGAAGTAGTTGGTCAGGCGTTCCAGCCATGTGAACGGTATTGGCGTTCCCGTCATGTCGAAAACCAGCTTATCCTCGCTTCCGTCAATGGAGACGTACATCAGTGGGGCCTGGCCGAAGGTAGGGGTCATAGGCTCGAAGCCCACGATCGTCGGATGCAGGTCCCACGGAATCTGCGCGGGGGAATCATCGACGAGGGGATGAATCTCGAGATGGTCGGGGGTCAGCCTGATGATCGACCCTCTGTCCTTCATCGAGGGGTGGTACGTGGACGACATGTAGATGTAGTAGAACAGCACCGACACAAGGAGGCCCATGACGACGCTGATGATGGAAGCCAGGATCGAGTGGGACAGCGCCACTTCGATGACGAGCGCGACCGGAGCGCATGAGATTCCGACAGCGCTGGAGATGCGCTGTGCCCGAAGAGCGGTCAGGGAAGGACGCACAGCCAGTCCAACGCCCTCGACGTGCGTGATCCAGCCACTGCCTCGGCGCGCAACCTGCCTGAGCGCGAGCACCGCGGATGCGATGCCGAGGAACAAGCAGTAGACGGAGAAAAAGAGGGCGATGCCCACCGGTATCCGCGCCGTCAGGAAAGGGAAGATGAGGCCGACGATCGAGAAGAAGATGGCGGGGCGTACCCAGTTGTTGGCCTTGGCGTGCGCCTTGTCCGCGTCCCACGTGCTGATGAGCCCGCTGTGTTCCATCATGTCTCCTTCGTCGTTGACATATCAGCATATGTCATGCGGTCAGGTCGCGCTGGCGGTTCCCCGGCCTCGTCGTGGGGATCCATCGAGAGGTCGGGGCCCGCGTCTCAGGCGTCCGGGTCCTGCCCTCGCAGGAGCGCGCGCACCACGTCGACGCCGGTCTCGGTGCCGAGAACGCGCCGCCGCCGGGGGTTGGAGGCGAAATAGTCAATAAGTCGCTCGATCGCGACGTAGGAGAGCCCCGGGTCGCTGAAGCGAAGCCATAGGACGCTATCTTCGCCATCCTTGGTGCAGTGAATGGCGGTCGCTCCCTTGATGGTCTCACCCATGCCAACGATATAGCTCCAGGCGACCGTCTCGATACGAGGGACGAAGTCTTTCTCGGCGATTGCGAAACCATCGGGGACGAGAATAATCATTTGCACATGTGCGCCATGTTCACGCGGAAAGTAAACATCTGGGACTTTCACGAGTAGATAGATGATGAGAAAGCCCGTGCCGAGCGACATGAGGAAGCCATTCTTTGTGCTCGACGAGAATGCGAGAGGAATGAGGGAGATAGCAATGCCGCTCAAGCCCCATGCGATGCCGGCAGCACGACTCCGGGCAAAGGTGGTGTCCCCTGTGATCAGTAGCTCGGTGACCGTGCGTTCCTCCTGGCGCGACGTAATGGCAGCGATCCTCGGCCGGCGGCTGGGTGCGCGCGAGTAGGCAACAGCGGCTGGAATGAAGGCGACGAGGAGAATGCAGACGATAGCGAGCCCGTAACGCAGGCCGAGGGCGGGGAAGTCGAGTGCGATGAGCGCAACGAAGACAAGTGCTGCCGCGACTCCGACGGCATAGAAGCACGCGGGGACGATCCATGCTCGGCGCATGATGGCATCGGCTTGTGCTGGGGTGAGAGGTCGGCGGATGAGGGTTAGGGGGAGCATGGGCTAGCCTGCCGTCAGGATGTCGGCGATGAGCTGCGGGCCCTGCGGTGTTCCGAGCGTTGCTCGATCCTCTGGATGAGCGACAAAGTGGTTCATGAGCCGCGCGAGTTGCCAGTAGCAGATGGACATCCCCCTCATCTCGAAAACGAACGCATCCTCGGAGTCTCGGGTGGATACGTGCATCAACTGGTGTGGCTCATTGGCGGCGACGAAAAGCTCGAAACCCTCAATCTGGGGGTTGCGATCCCAACGGATACGTGTCGGGTTGTCGTGCAGGAGGGGCTGAATCGACAGGTGATCGGGGCCGAGCGTGATCAGTGGCGACCGGTGAATGCGTGAGGGACGATACTCCGTCATCTTGAGCATTGTGTACCCGAGGAATGAATACGAAAAGCCCAGGATCAAGCCGCTCATGGCGTCTGGATGAATGAGGAACAGAAGGAGGGCGATGGGGCCGCAGCTCATCAAGAACACGGAGCTGATCGACGAGACGTAGAAGGGGAAAATAAATGGGTAGAGGGCGATCCCTTCCGGCTCGACGTGCATGAGGACTCCACGGCGCTGTCGAGTGATGTCCGCGAAGCCGAGTGTCAGGAAAACGAGCGCGAGGAGAATCGGAACTGCGACGAAAAAGAACGTGTAGGCGATCGGAAAAACACTGCGGATGCAGAAAAAGAAGACTGCAAAACCAGCGCAAATGGCGGCGGTAACAAAGCAGGTGCGCGCCTGCGACAGCCGCTCGTCCGCATCGGACACGCTACGCAATGAACTGTCCGCCATCGTCTTCTCCTTCGTCGTTGACATCCCAGCATATGACATGCGGTCAGGACGCGCTGGAGCTTCCAGGCCTTGGCCCCCGCGCGGCCCCGCGAGAGGCGGTGACCTAAAACATGGTAGGTTCACCTTGGACGCACACGCGCCTCCGAGCACTCCCCATCGAAGGAGCCCGATCCCATGAGCACAACGCCCACCACCCCACACCGCGTGATTACGCGCCAAGTCGTCGAATGGGCGGCCTGGGACTGGGGCAGCGCCGCCTTCAACGCGGTCGCCACGACCTTCGTGTTCACGACCTACCTGACCACCAACGGCGTCTTCACCGACCATGGGACCGCCTCAAGCTGGCTCAGCATCGGCATGACTATCGCGGGCCTGTTCATCGCGCTCCTCGCACCCATCACGGGTCAGCGCGCCGATCGACGAGGCCGTGGCGGGGTCTGGCTCGGATGGTTCACCGGGGCGGTTGTCCTGTGCATGCTCGCCATGTACTTCGTCCACCCCGAGTCGGTGCTCGGACCCAAGGGTGCCCTCATGCTCGGCATCGCCCTGCTGGGCCTGGGCAACGTGTTCTTCGAGTTCGCCTCCGTGAACTACAACGCGATGCTCAACCACCTGGGCGAGAAGGAGGACCGCGGCAAGATTTCAGGCTTCGGCTGGGCGTCCGGCTACATCGGCGGTATCGTCCTGCTGCTCATCCTCTACGTGGGCCTCATCGGCACCAACCTGCTCGGCGTCCCCACGGACGAGTACCTGCCGATCCGTATCTCCATGGTGATCGCGGCCCTGTGGCTGGGCGGCTTCGCGATCCCCGTCCTGCTCAACCCCCCGCTGCCCGCGAAGGTGTCGACCGGGGATGAGCACGAGTCGATCATTGACTCCTACAAGCTCCTGTGGCGCACGATCGTCACCCTCAAGCGCGAGGCCCCGCACACCCTCTTCTTCCTCATCGCCTCCGCCTTCTTCCGCGACGGCCTGGCGGGCGTGTTCACCTTCGGCGCGGTCCTGGCCAAGACGGCCTTCGGCTTCAGCGCGGGTGACGTCATGATCTTCGCGATCGCCGCGAACATCGTCGCTGGCCTGGCCACCGTCGCCTTCGGCTGGGTGGACGACAAGATCGGCCCGAAGAAAGTCATCATCCTGTCGCTGTCCGCCATGGTCGTCGCCGGCTTTGGCGTCTTCTTCCTCCACGCCCGCGGCCCCATCGTGTTCTGGACCCTGGGCCTGGCCCTGTGCGTCTTCGTGGGCCCCACTCAGTCCGCGTCGCGCTCCTTCCTGTCGCGCATCATCCCCGCCGGGCGCGAGGGCGAGGTCTTCGGCCTCTACGCGACGACCGGCCGCGCCGTATCCTTCATGGCCCCCGCCATGTACGGCCTCTTCCTGTTCATCGGCAAGGCCCTCACGCCCGCCGGCGAGGACTACACCTACTGGGGCATCCTCGGCATCATGCTGATCCTCCTCGTGGGCCTGGGCCTGACCATCCCCGTGAAGGCGGACCGCGCCACCCTCCACCACATGGAGGGCTGAGCGCCCAGGGGCACGAGGCCGCCCAGGCGCGCCCCGGCCTCGTCCCCAAGGGCCCTGCGCCACACACATCGTCCCCGACGCGACCGAGCATGTCTTCGGCCGTCGGGGACGATTCCGTATCCGGGCAGCCTACGGGGAGGCCGGAGTGAAGGCGGTGAGCGTCTCGTTGCCCGACGCGATGAGCAGGTCATCGTAGGCCCACGCGATCGTCGACGCAGCGTTGAGTTTCGACGATACGTACGTCGCCTGCTCCTCCATGCCGAAAAAGAACGAGTCCCCCAGAGCGGAACTGACGCTTCGTACGTACGCCGCCGAGCCGTCGGCGGAGGCGCGCACGACCTGGGGGTCAAAGCCCTGCGGATACAAGGCCTGCGTCGGGAAACTATCCCCCGGATTGATGTCGGTCGTATCGCCGCCGTCGGTGGGGGTGAGTGTCAGGACCAGCGCGGTGCCCGGGGAAGAACCCGGACACTGGACGCTCGCCGTCGTCCACGGCGCGACGCCGCTCGTCAGGAAACCACCCAGCTCCTCCAGGGTGGGGACTCGCCCGTCTGCCGCCGGCACGCGCGTCAACTCAGCCCCGGCCTCGTAGGTCCCAACCACCGCCCCCGCAGCGCTGTACGCCGTGGAGGAGCCCTCGCCCGAGACGAGCACCCCGTCGCTGGCCAGGGTCACCATGGGGGACAGCGCCCCATCCGGCGCGGGAGCCTCCCCGAGCGTCGTGACCTCTCCCGTGCGGGGATGAACGACCTGCGGGGCCTCGTGCGCCACGTCCACCGGGACGACGACGGTGGCCTCGTCGCCGCTGCCGACAACGGCGCTCGCGGGCGTCGTGAGGAGCGAGGGGCTCAGACCCGCGCGGCTTTGGGGCGAGGTCGTGGCGGACCACAGCTGCGTCCACTCGCCCGCGTTGAACTGCCAGCCCGCGCAGGCCTCGACGGTGTCGCAGGTGACCAGGACGTCGTCGACCACCCCCATCGCCAGGGCCGCCCCCCAGGGGGCCGCCGTCAACGTTGAGCTCTCCCTGTCCACGACAAGGCCGCTGAAGAAGATGTGGTCCTGCGTCGAGGCCGAGGCCGGGGCCGCGTAGGGGAGGATCCGGTCCGGCTTGGGGCCGCTCGTGGTCCACAGAATGGTCGGATTGACGCCGGAGATGTCGTAGGCGGACAGGGTCGAGGTCGCCTCATCACCGATGCCGTAGGTGAGCACGTACAGCGTGGATCCCTCGACGAGGAGCTGGGCGGGCACCGCGGACGGCGCGATGTCCAGGGTCCACGCGGTCGCCACCCCCGAATTCCATGTGGGGGACAGGGTGTTCGTGTTGGTCGCCTGTCCGTGATACCCACGCACCTGCGAATCCGCCAACAGCTCAACCCCCGCCGCTCGTATGTCACTGTGCGGCACGGGGTAGGGTGCCGGGCCCAGGTAGAGGCGCGCAATGAGGCCAAGGACGACGCCGAGGACCGTCAGGAGGCCGAACTTGGCCAGGGGGGAAAGGCCCCGTTTGCGCGCCGAGGACGCATCGGAGAAGTCACCCGGAGGGTCGATGAACGTCACGTCAACTCTTTTCTGTCGCAGGGGCCGACTCGGTCACGGGTTCGTCGGTGTGAAGGCCACGATGCCGCTGTTCGTGACGCCGACGACGAGGTCGTCGAACACCCACGTGAGCGCCGTGGCGGAGGTGAGTTCGGCCGATCCGTGCGCGACCTGCCCCGACACGTCGAAAAACAGTTTCGTGTGCGTGCCCTCGTCTTTTTCGGCGTAGAGCACCGAGCCGTCGGAACTGGCGCGCACCTGAGCGGGCCAAAACTGCGGGATGGTGGTGGCCAGATCGTTCTTGTTGGGATCCAGATCGTGAATGGCACTGGCGTCGGTGAGCTCCATTGTCAGCACGAAGCGGGGGTGATTCGCGCTGATGGGAGGGACCCTCACCGTCGCGGTCGACCACGCGGGGACCCCGCCGTCCAGGAAGGCGCCCAGTTCGGACACGGTGGGGACGCGCCCGTCGCGCGTCGGTGTCCTGTGTACCTCCGAGCGCGACTGCGCGCCCACGACAAAGCCCTCGGCGTCGTAGAGCACCGCCGTGTTCCGGTCCGCGACGACGAGGCCGTCGCTGGCGAGTATCAGGTCGCGGGGCCTTGCCGCGGACTGGGCGTGAGGGTCGGCCAGGTTCGTGATCCTCCCGGTGCGCGGGTCGAGGATCTGCGGCGGATGAAGGGACAGGTCGATGGGCAAGACGACGGATGCGTTCTCGCCGGTGCCGATCACGGGCCTCTCGGGGTAGGTGATCTGCTCGTCCGTGGGCTTTTCTGTGGTCTGGGGGCCGGTGGCGGAGCTCCACGTGAGCTCCCACGAGGATGCCTCCAACGTCCAACCGGAGCAGGCCTCGTTACCGTCGCAGACCACGACGGTATCCCCGACGGCCGTCAGAGCGTGCTCGTCCTTCCACGGCACGAGGGACAGCGCGCCCGTCGTCGTATCGACGACCAGTCGGTCGATGATCAGGAGGTGTGCGACGGGAACCACGTGGGACGCAACGAAGGAGGGCGGCGCCGTGCCCGCCGTGCTCCACAACTCGCGGGGCTGGTCTCCAGAGACGTCGTAGGCCACGACGGTGATATCGAGGGAATGATGGTCCTGGGACTGGAAGAGGGCGTACAGGGTGGTGCCCTGCGCGTAGATGAGCGGCTTGGGGCCGATGCCCGTCACCTCGTAGGGGATCCTCCACGCGGTTGTGACGCCGAAGGCCCAGGTGGGGGAAATCGCGCCCGTGGCCTCCCCGTTCCCGGAGTAGCCGACGGCGGGCTGGGGGTCGTAGGATCGCTGCTTGTCCGCGTGGGGCGTGGGAATGCTCCGCTGGAAGCTGACGATGATGACGACGACCGCGACGACGAGCAGGACGAGGGCGCCGGCGAGCAGGGGTGCGCCCGCGCGGCGCAGAGGCCTCGCTGTCGGTGCGCGCTCGGGCGTGCGATCGCTCATGGGACGCTCCTTCGCTGTGGAACGAGGTTATGCCTCTGGCGGCGTGAAGGCGACGATCTGGCCGTTCGAGACGCCGACGAGCAGGTCGTCGAAGGCCCACACGAGGTTCTCCGCGCGATCCAGGTCGTTGGCCACGTAGAGGGTCAGGCCATCCAGATCGACGAAGTAGGAGGCCATCGTGTAGCCCTCATCGAGGCGAACGTAGGCCACCGTGGCACCGGAGTCGACTCGCAAGTCCGATACCTCGACATCGTGCTTGTCGTGGTTGGATCCGAAGTAATCGGGCATATTGACGGAGCGGCTGTTCGCTGACGCGGTGGGGTGCACGTGCAGTATCTTGTCGTCGTGAGCGCGGCCCGCGTAGTAGAGGTCATCGTGCTCGAGATAGACGGAGGCTGTGGTCCACGGCGCTTGGTCGGACGTGTCCCGCAGAAAATCGGTGAGCTCCTCCAGCGTCGGGGTATGACCGTCGTAGGTCGGGCGTGCGCCGTAGCGAATGATCTGCTCGGTCTCCACGAAGCGTCCCGTGGTGTCGTAGACGCTGAAGCTCGTCTCCCTCAACACGACGAGCCCGTCGCTCGCGGGGATGAGCGTCGGGTGCTGTGATGCGTCGTTTGTGGGATCCTTCCCGAGGGTGGTGACCGCTCCCGTGCGAGGGTCCACGATCTGCGGGGCGAAGGCGGCTAGGCGAACGGGCACGATGACGGCGGCCGTCGAACCCTCGCCAATGACGCCGTTCGATGGGCGTGACACCTCCGAGAACAGCACGCCGCTGGCTTGTTGCGGCGAAGTCGCCGCGCTCCAACGCTGCGTCCACGTGCCCGATTCGAGCACCCATCCGGTGCAGGTTGCGACCGTGTCGCAGGTGACCAGGTTTCCGTCAACGACCCCGATGGGCAGGTCGGCTCCCCAGGGCGCCAGGCTCTGGTTACCGTTCGCCTTGTCGACGATGATGCCGCCGATCAGAAGCTGGGTCTCGGTGGTGATGGGGCCGGGCGCCCGAACGGCGCCGGCACTGGGAGAGTGAGGCCCGGTCGTGGTCCATAGAGTGAGCGGCTCGTTCCCGGAGATGTCGTAGGCGGTCACGCTCGTGTCAGCGTCGTCCTGCGTGCCCTCAAGCACGGCGTACAGGGTGGTTCCCTCAGCGATCAGCAGCGGGGCGCGGGAATCGTCGTCCAGCGGGATCGTCCATGCCGTCGCGAGGCCCGACACCCACTGAGGAGACAGCTCGTTCGTGTTGGTCGCCGTCCCGTGGTAGCCGATCGGGGTGGGATCCATTGACGCCTCTGAAGCTGTCGGGGACGGTGTGGGGTCGGGGTAATCGGGGTGGTGTCTGTGGTGTCTCGCCGTCGCTGCGCCGACGAGGATTCCGCTGATGCCACCGACGGCGGCCGAGGCCACCAGAGCGGCGACGATCCCGAGCACCTGGAGGGACTTGCGCGCGCGCCGCGGGCGCGCGGGAGCAGGACCAGCGGGCGAGGGCACGCCCTGCTGAGCACGGCCCCCAGGGTCGGTGCGGGCGTCCTGAGACAGCTGGGGCACCGTGATCTGGGCCGTCGGCTGGGGGACCGATGGCTGGGGAATCTGGCCGCCCGTGCTCTGATGATCGTCGTTGCTCATGCAACGTTTCTATCACACCTGCGCGCCGGGCAGTACCGGTTGCCCGCCACGGCCTCGTCAGGAGGAAGCCGGCACGAAGGCCGTGACTCCCGTCTTGCTGGCGCCGATCAGCATGTCGTCGAAAACCCATGTGCGCGATTCCGCGGCGTCAAGCTCGGCAGAGTTGAAGTTCTTATTCGTCGCCGTGTCGAAGAAGTAGCTGCCCTTCGGCGCGAGGGGGAAGTCGCGAATGAACATGACTGATCCGTCGGCGCTCGCGCGCACGTCGTTGACCAGGAAGAAACAACTGGAGGACACGTACGGACGGATGTTGTCGGGGACCGAGACCGTGCGCGTCGACGCGTCGGAGGTCAGGGTGAGCTCCAGCGTGGCGCAGTCATTGCCCGTCATCTCAACAACGCCCGTCGTCCATGAGGCGGTCTTGTCCTTCGTGAAGAAGTCACTGAGCTGCGACAGCGTCGGAGCTCCTCCATCGCGCGTGGGCTGCGTGACGTACCGGTTTTGGTTGAAGGTCCCCCGAATGCCGCCGACGCTATCGTAGGCATACTTAGTCTTGAGCCATGGAGCTACGATGACTCCGTCGCTTGCCTGGACGAGGTCGTAGGAGATCGTGTCGTCATCTGGATCGCCCAGGTTCGTGAGCTCGCCGGTGCGGACGTTGAGGAGCTGGGGGACCTCGCGGTAGCCGGGGACAATGAGAATCGAGGCCTGCTCGCCGCTGCCGATAAGGGCGCTGTCAGGGGCCGTGTAGTCCATGTGACCCAGGCCGAAGATGCTCTGTTTCACCGTCGCAGCTTTCCACACCTGAGTCCATTCACCGGACTCCTGCGACCAGCCCGTGCAGTAGCCGTAGGTGAGGCAGGTAACCACGATGCCCTCGGAGACGCCCAGGGGGTATGCCTTGCCCCACGGGGCCTGGGTTATCGTTCCCGTCGCCTTATCAATGACGAGGTCGCGGAAAAAGAGCAGATCGTCGTCCCAGACGAACTGAGGAGTGTAGGTTTCGTATGGGTCCACCGACGTCTCAGCGTTCGTGTTCCACAGGAGCCTTGGATCGGTTCCAGACACGTCGTAGGCCATGACCGTCACGCTTTTGCTCCGCGCCGTCGTCGGCCGATCGGAGAAGACAAGGTAGAGAGTCGACCCCTCAGCGTGGACGTGCGGGGCGAAGATAGACATCTCGGGGTCGATGGGGATCGTCCATGCGATCGCGATCCCCGACGCCCACTCGGGCGACAGGGAGTGAGTGTTGAGCGCTGTTCCGCGGTATCCGGGCTCGCGGACCGGCTCTCCCGCCTGCTGCGTGGACGAGCGGAAAAAAGACGTCCCAATTACGATCGCGACGACGCAGACGCAGGCGATCAGGATGAGGCGCAGGCGCTGTTTCGCGGGGGTAACGGATTCGCCGGAATCCTCGTGAGGCTCCGGCGCGGGTTCGTGGGCGAGCGGCTCATGCTTGCCCGTGTGTACGGCCAGGGACGAGGCCGGGGCTTGGATCGCCGGGCCGGGCGCGGTCGGCGAGGCGTCCGTGACCTGCGTGAGCTCGGGCTCGTCGCCGGGCGGGGCGTACGCGAGCAATTCGGCGATGTCCGGCAGGGGATCAACGCCGGGGTGGGGCGCGACGTCCGCCCCCGGGACGCCTGCCTCCGACGCGCCGGTGTCCGCCTGGCCAGCCACGGCCTCGTCGCCGGGCATGGGAGGAGCGAACCTGAGGAACTCCTCGATGTCGGGCAGGGGCGCCAGGTCCGGCAGGGGCGCGAGCTCGGGCAGCGGCGCGAAACCCGTCTGCCCCGCGGTCTCCTCCCCACTCTCGCCCGAGGGGAGGGGGTGCGTCCCGTCGGGCGGGGACCAGCGAAAGTCGTCGTTGCTCATGGGGCGTTTGTACCACACGCGCGTGCCAGCCGGCGCGGATTGGCTGCCACGGCCCCGTACGCGATAACGGGCGGGGTGTCGTTCAGGAAATCACCGATGTCGGGCAGCGGTGCGAGATCGGGCAACGTCGCGAGATCGGGCAGCGGTGCGAGATCGGGCAACGGAGCAAACCCCGGCAGACTCCCGAACTTCCGCAGCGCATCCCCACGGCCACCAAGCCCAGCTCCTCCAACCCGCAATAGGCCGTCATATCCGGGTTATAGGATGCTGCGTGTTGCTGGTGGCGTGACTTTTTGGCTTTCTGGTGAGGGAAAGTCGGTATAGAAGGTGGTGGCATCTGCTCGCGTCTTCGTGTGGGCAGCGTCTGTACATTAACCCCGTGATTCTGCGCGCGGGCCCCGGACTGTGCGCGCGTGGGTCGGTGGGCCCTTTTACTGGTAGTGGTAACCCGTTCCTGCGCAGCTGGGCCCGATAGGTGGCAGTGTGGGCGGCCTGCCTGGGCTACCACCTGTGGGGTTAACCTGCGCATGAAGGGGCCCAGGTATCCACCTGTCCGGCCGATCCTGCCACCCCCGTGGATGATGCCGCCATCCCTGCGTCGATTGCCTCCGTAAATGGCCGCGGTTGAGCTTGTTACCCTCGAATGTGGATAGGAAGCGAGCATGCGGATAGCTTATGAACATGTGGATAGCTTCGTAACCTATCCGCAAGCGCCTAACCTATCCGCGAAGGCTGAACCTATCCGCAAGCGCCTAACCTATCCGCGAGCGGCACGCCCAGTCAGCTGCCGCCACGCATACTCGTTCCTGCGCAGCTGGGCCCGATAGGTGGCAGTGTGGGCGGCCTGCCTGGGCTACCACCTGTGGGGTTAACCTGCGCATGAAGGGGCCCAAGCAGCCACCTGTCCGGCCGATGGTGCCACCCCTGGGGCCAATGAGGCCACCCCTGAACTGAGCACATTCGTCCGCCGCTCCTGGAACTGACCACCGACCCACACGTGATGTCCTATAACACTCATATCCGGAGCGGACAAGGTAGCATGAGACATGTCGGGGCCTCCCAGCGTTTGAAGTGTTGCAACCTCAATCATCGGGCAGGCCCCGACCCCATGCCAACACTACCCCCACACCCCAACATGCGAAGAGCCACATTGGTGGAATAGAGGCGCTTGGCCACGTGGCGGACCGAACCACGGCCCCGTACGACTCGTCCCCGACGCGACCGAGCATGCTCTCGGGCGTCGGGGACGAGTCGTGTAGAGAACCGCTTACACGGTCCGCGGTGTCACGGCGATCACCTCACCGCTACGCGCCCCGACGAGCAAGTCGTCGAAGACCCACACCAGGTTCGTGGCCTCGTCCAGCTCCGGCGACACGTAGGTCAACTCCCGTTCCATGCCGAAGAAGAAGGGACCGGTGGGGGACGACGGCAAGCACTGGACGAACAGCGCCTTACCGTCTGCGCTGGCGCGCATCTGTGTGGCAGGCCAGTTGGCCGGCAGGGCGTGGTTGGAGTATGACTCACCGGGGTTGATCGTGCGGCTGGAGTTCCCGCTGGTCGGGCTCACCGCCAGGAGATAACCGTTGACGTCCTTCGAATGGGGCCGCTCCACGGTGGCCGTCGTCCATGGGGCGCTGCCCTGCGTCATGAAAGAACTGAGTTCTGCCGTGGTCGGGAGAGCGCGGTCTGACGCCGGGAAATGGTCGAGCGTCCACCCGGCCCCGACAGTGCCCACGACCTCGCCCGCGGTGTTGTAGGCAATACTCTCCTTCTCGCCGGCGACCAGGACTCCGTCGCTCGCCAGCGTGACCCGGGAGACTGAAGGGCCTGCCGCGGAGGGGGCCTCCCCGAGCGTCGTGACTGCGCCCGTGGCCGGGTTGATGAGCTGCGGGGCCTGGTGGGCCTCGTCGACCGGGACGACCACGGCAGCGCCCGCGCCGCTGCCGATGACGGCGCTCGCGGGAGCCGTCAGACCCGAGTGGGCCAGGCCCGCGCGGCGCTGGGGCGAGGTCGTCGTGGACCACAGCCTCGTCCACGCGCCCGAGTCGCGGGACCAGCCGGCGCACGAGCTGAAGGTGTCGCAGGTGACGAGGACGCCGCCCGCCACCCCCATCGGCAGGTCGGAACCCCAGGGGGCCTGCGTCTGGGCACCGGTCGAGCGGTCGACAATGATGTCACTGAGCAGAATCTCATCCTGGGTCGAGACGGAGGATGGGAACGCCTCGGTGCGAATTCGGGACGGTTGGGGCCCGGTCGTGGTCCACTGGGCGACCGGCTCGCTGCCCGACACGTCGTAGGCGGACACCGTGGCGACGGCCTGGCTCCCGCTTCCGTAGGTGAGCACGTACAGGGTCGACCCCTCTGCGATCAGCTGCGCGGGCAGGAGAGCATCGCTGGTGGGCAGGGTCCAGGCCGTTGCGACGCCCGAGGCCCACGCGCTGGAGAGCTCGTTCGTGTTGGTGGCGCTCCCCCGGTAGCCGGTCGCATCCGGATTCGTTTCCTGCTCCGAGCCGGTGATGTGCGGAGGTGGGGTCGCCGCTGGGCCGGGCAGCTGGTGGGCGCTCGTGCTCAGCGAGGGCGCGAGGAAAGCCCCGAGGCTCGCGACGAGTGCGACGCCCGTCGTCAGGAAGAGGCGCGTGGGTCGCGTGGGCGTCGTCCTTGCGGAGGCCGCGTACTGGGGGGCGTTGGTGCTCATGGGTGTGTCATTTCTGTCGTTGCTCGGGTGGGCGTTCTTGGGCGGGTGTTCAGGGGTTGGAGCCTCACGAGGCCTTCGGCGTGAACGCCACGACGCCGTCGATCGTCACGCCGATGGCCAGGTCGTCGAAGGCCCACGAGAGGTCCTCGGCGTCGTGGAAGTCCGCCGACCCATGTCCCCGGCCGCTGGCCGTGTCGAAGAAGTAGCGGTTACCCGTGGTATTGGCTTCGACGGACTCGACGTACACGACCGACACGTCGGCGCTGGCGCGGACCTCTGAGGGCCAGAAGGGGCTGGAGTGGTACTGGTCGTTGTTGGCGGGATCAAGATCGAATGCTGGGCTTCCGTCGCTCGGCGTCACCGTGAGGGCGACGGCCCCCGTCTGGGCAGTGACCACGGCATTCGACCACGCGGGCAGGCCTCCGACCAGGAAATCGGTGAGTTCCGATGTGGAGGGCACGCGTCCGTCGCGCGTTGGTCTTCTCAGCGACTTCTCGTAGGAGTGAACTCCCGTGATAAAGCCGTCGGCGTCGTAGGCGACGACAAGGTCGTCGTTGAACGCCACGATCCCATCGCTGGCAATGGCGAAAGACACCACGTTGTTGTCCCTATCCCTGAAGGGGCTCGCAGAGGCGGCGTCCGTGACCTGCCCGGTTCGCGGATCAATCAGCTGCGCCAGGTGCGTCGGCGAGTCCACCCGCAGGACAACCGACTGGTGTTCTCCGGCACCGATCACGGGAGTGTTGGGGTACGTGAGCATGGCCGAGGGGGACAGGCCACCCCGTTGGCGGGCTGTGGTTGTCTCCCACCGGCGCACCCACGAGGAGGACTCCTGCGTCCAGCCCGAGCACGCCTGTTTCTTATCGCAGGCTACGACGATGCCGTCAATGGCCGCGAGCGCCTCCGACCCCTCCCATGGGGCCAGGGACTGGGCGCCCGTCGCCTTGTCGATGACGATGCTGCCGACGATGAACTGATCCCCGTCGGACACGAAGCTGGGTCGCCCAAACGACTCGGGGCGGGGGCCCGTCGTGCGCCACAGCTCGCGTGGCTGCTCGGAGGAGATGTCGAAGGCCGCGGCGGTGACCTGGCGGGCGGTGGGATTGGGGTCTTCGAAGAGGGTGTACAGGGTGGTGCCCTCCACGGTCGTGAGCGCCCGGGGGCCGTACTGTGAGGATGGGAAGGGGATCCTCCACGCCGTCTCGACGCCCGAGGCCCAGGCGGGGGAGATCGATCCCGTGCTCGTCGCCGCTCCCGAGTACCCGACGGTGGGGGTGGGGGTGGGGGTGGAGGTGAGTGAAGGGTGAGGGTCCTGACCCCCCAGGGTCTGCGTGAGCTGACGAATGCCGAAGACTGCGGCCAGAACGACGATGACGCACAGAAGAGCCACGAGGAGGACTGGCTTCCCGCGTCTCCTCGCGTGGGGCCGCGCATTGGCGGGCTGGGGGATTGGGGGCGTCCCGCTCGGCGGCACCCACTGCTCGGCCTGTGGGGGAGTGTTCGTGCCCGGATGATCGTCATTGCTCATGAGTAGTTTCTATCACAGGGTAATGGCGGCGTGGTAACCGGTCCCAACAACAGGAAGACACCGCGACGAACGCCTCGATACTGCTCTCGGTCATTCCGATGCCCATGCCGTCGAAGGCTCACGCGGTTCTCCCCTCGCCCGCCACGGCCTCGTCAGGAGGACGCCGGCACGAAGGCCGTGACTCCCGTCTTGCTGGCGCCGATCAGCATGTCGTCGAAGACCCACATGGTCTGTTTCGGCAGGTTGAGAAGGTTTGATGTGTAGGTGAGCCCGTTGGCGGTATCGATGAAGTACCGGCTCTGGTCCTGGTAGGTGAAGGTATCGGCATAGAGGACCGAACCATCCGCGCTCACGCGAACCTCCTTCGGGCTGAAGAGGCACGTACTGGTCATGTGCTGGCTCAGCACGCCGGGGACCGGAGTCGTGCGCGACGACCCGTCGGAGGTGAGGGTGACCTGGATGGAACAGTCGTCCTTACCCACGAGGCCTACCGTGCCCGTCGCCCAATTCGCAGTCTTCGTCGTCATGAAGGTCTTGATATCCGCAGTGCTCGGGTTGCTACCGTCACGGCTGACTGCGGGTAGACGCAGATATTCATCGGTTGAGAACGTGGATTGGCGGGCCCCCGAGCTGTCGGTGAGGAACCCCTGCTTCTTGCTGACGTCGATGATGACGAAGCCGTCGGTCGCCACCTCGACGTATTGGCCCAAGCCTGACTGGTCGGGGCTGGGCAGGGTCGTTGTCTTTCCGGTATGGATGTTGATGATCTGCGGGGTTTCCTGATAGTTGAAGGGGACCAGGACGGAGGCGAGTTCACCCGTGCCGGAGCGCGTGGTGCCTGCGGGCGCATAGCCCAAACCCTGGTTACTCAACCCGTAGGACGTCTGTGGATTCGTTGTCGTCGTCCACAGATTCGTCCACTCGCCGGAGGTTTGCATCCACCCGCGGCACGAGGATGTCGTCGAACAGGTCACCACGATGCCGTCGGCCTGCGCGAGGGGAAAATCATCGCCCCACGGGGCCTGTGTCTGCTCGCCGGTTGCCTTGTCGATGACTACGTCGTGGAAAAAGAGCTGGGTCTCGCTCGACACGAACGCGGGTGTGTACGTCATGATCGCGGAGTTTTCCGTGGGGCCGACCGTGTCCCACAGGAGGGTGGGTTCCTCCCCGGACAGGTCGTAGGCCTGAGTTCTGACGGCGGAACCGCGCTGGCCCTCGATCGTGTCGTTGCCGGCGATGTAGAGGACCTGACCCTCGGCGAACATCTGCGGTCCGAACTGAGTCATTTCTGGCGGCAGCTCGAGCGTCCACGCGGTGGCCACGCCCGAGGACCACTGCGGCGATATGGAATGCGTGTTCGTGGCGCTCCCGCGGTACCCGGGCGCGCGGGTCGGCAGGTTCGCCGCATGTTCGCGTACCTCGGAGTTCGCCTGTGCGGCGGAACGCGACGAGGTCTGATGGGACGAAGGCGTCGACGACGATCCGCTCTGACTGGGGGCAAAGAGGGAAACCGCGACGTTGAGCGCGAGGATACAGCCGAGCACGATCATGACGACAGACGGCTTCCGCTTCACGGCTGTCTTGTCCACCCACGTCCGCGAGGGCTCGAGGTCTGGGGTGCGCAGCGCAGTCGGCGTCCGGTCGCCTTCGGACGTCCTCCGCGACGAGGCCGTGGCGGCCGCTATGGACGCGACGTCACGCGAGGCAGGTTGTGGCTCCTCCGAGGTGGTCTCGTCTGGCAGCAGTTCGAATGCGTTTACGGAAGTGCTGACCAGCACAGCGGCACCGCGAACGTCCCGCGCCGGGGCTTCCTCGGCCTGGGGCCAGGCGACGCCGCTCTCCATTGGCTCTTTCTCATTGTCAGGCGCTGTCGGATCTTCCGCGAGGGGCTGCGCGATGGCTGGCTGCGGCACGAGCTCGGGCAGGGGTGCGAGGCCCGCGAGCGGGTCCATCTCCTGCGGACCTTCTGGTTGTGCCTGTTCGGTGATCACCTCGTCGGCGGGCGGGGTCAGAGTGAAGAAATCATCGAAATCGGGCAGCGGGGCCAGATCCGGCAGCGGGGCGAGTTCGGGCAGCGGCGCGAAGCCCGGCAGTGTCCCGAACTCCGGCAGCGCGAAGACGCCGCCGCTGTCCGGGGATTCCTCCTCCCGCGAGCGCGCGGAGGGTGCCTGCGTCCCGTCGGTGGAGGTTCCGAGGACATCGTCGTTGCTCATAAAACGTTTCTATCACACCCGCACGCCAAGCAACGTGAGGAGCAACCCGGGCCTTGTTAGGACAAACAATGGACTGATGCAGGCCGAGCGATCGCCGCGGGAGCAACCCGGCCTCGTCAGGAGGACGCCGGCACGAAGGCCGTGACTCCCGTCTTGCTGGCGCCGATCAGCATGTCGTCGTAGACCCAGGTGAGCTGTTCCGAGACGTTGAGCGCCGGAGACGTGTAGGCCTCGCCGTTGACGGTGTCGATGACGTATTTGTTCGTGTCGGCACCGACGAAGGCGTCCATGTACAGAGCCGATCCGTCGGCGCTGATTTTCACCTGCTTCGGGTCGAAGAAGCAGGTGGACGGCAAGCTGGGCGTCAGCGCATCGGGGACGGGGGCCGTACGCGTCGAACCGTCGGCGGTGAAGGTGACCTCGAACATGCACTCATCCTGGTGACTGCCAGTCATGCGCAGGGTAGCTACGGCCCACGGCGCTTTCTGGTGTGTCAGGAACTCTTTGACGTCCGGCGCGCTGCGAGGTGTCTCATCGTGACTGACGATGGGCAGGTTGCGGGCGGTCTTAAACGTGGACTGGAGGGTGCCGTCGCTGTCGAAGAGCATCCCGTAGGATTCGATATTCTCGTAGACGACGTAGCCTTCGGGCGTGACCTCGACGGTTCGGAACTTGCCGTCCCCGTCGGGGTTGCTCAGGGACGCGATTGTCCCCGTGTGGATATTGATGATCTGCGGAATCTGGTCGCTCTTGGGAGGAACCAGGACGGAGGTGTGCTCGCCGCTGCCGGAAATAGCGTTACGTGAGGGCGAGTATCCGAGGTCGAGCTGACGGAACCCCGACGGATTTTGCTGCGTCGTCGTCGTGGTCCACAGGTTCGTCCACTCGCCGCCCTCCTGCGTCCATCCGCTGCACGTCGTTGTTGACGAGCAGGTCACGAGGATGCCGTCGGCCATCACGAGGGGAAACGCTATGCCCCAGGGGGCCTGGGTTTGCTCGCCGGTCTTCTTGTCGATGACGACGTCGTGGAAGAAGAGCTGGTCGTCGCTTGACAAGAAGGTGGGCGTGTAGGTCAAGGCCACGTTGTTTTTCGTGTGCCCGGTTGAGGACCACAGCTGAGTGGGCTGTTCCCCCGATATGTCGTAGGCAGCAATAGTGACGGCGTACCCTGGCTCGCCCTTGATGGTGGCGTTGGATGCAACGTAGAGGGTCGAGCCATCGACGTCAATGTGTGGCCGGAACGTGGACGAGGTGTTCTCAACGGGAATCGTCCACGCGGTCGCGATCCCCGAGGCCCACTCGGGCGACAGTGCGTGCGTGTTCGTCGCGGTCCCACGGTAGCCGGGCGCGCGAGTAGGCAGATTCGGTGCCTGCGCGGGCACCTGCACGGTCGGCGTCTGCGAGGACCGCGCCGAGGAGACCGTAGGCGACGGAGTCGACGAGGTCATCGGTTCGACGCTTTGTTGGCTGCAGAAAGAGAGCACGACGCCGAGCACAACGACGCATCCGAGCGCGATCAGGGGGCGGGGCAGGCGTTTGAGGGCGGAGGCAGCCTCGCCGATGCTCTCCTCGGGCTTGAGGCGGAAGGGAGTGCGGCCGCTCGACGATCGGCCGCTCACGTGTCCCGCCATCGACGAGGCCGTGGCCGCGACCGCGGAGACGGTATCCATCTGGGTGGTGGCCGCCGAGGCCGAGGGAGCCGCGTCCGGCAGGTGAGCGGAGGTGGGCGTCGGAGCGGTATCTGAGAGAGGCCTGGACTCTGGCGCAACGGGTTGAGTGTCGTCGACGGTGGACGAGGTGGGAGTGTCTGCGAGTAGCTGGGCGATGTCAGGTAGCGGCGAGATCCCGGGCAGGGGAGAGGCGCCCGGGAACAGGTCGTCATCCCGAGATCCCGCGGTATCCGCCTGCCCGGCCCGGGCCTCGTCCCCGGGCATCGACGCGGGGGAGGAGAGGACGTCGCCGATATCGGGCAGCGGGGCCAGATCCGGCAGCGGGGCGAGTTCGGGCAGCGGCGCGAAGCCCGGTAGTGTCCCGAACTCCGGCAGCGCGAAGACGCCGCCGCTGTCCGGGGATTCCTCCTCCCGCGAGCGCGCGGAGGGTCCCTGCGTCCCGTCGGTGGGGGTTCCGAGGACATCGTCGTTGCTCATGAGACGTTTCTATCACACCCGTGTGGAACGCGGGCGTGGGTTCTCCGCTTTCGTCAGCCGAGGCCTCGCCCCCTGTGAGCAGTGCGCTCTCAGGAGGAGGCAGGCACGAACGCTCGAATTCCGCCGTCGGTCTGGCCGATCAGCATGTCGTCGAAGACCCAGGTGAGGTGTGTGGCCTCATTGAGTTCATTCGACGTGAAGGACAGTCCCTTGGCGGTGTCGATGAAATATTTGCTCGTGTCCTGGAAGTTGAAGGTGTCGATGTAGAGAGCCGATCCGTCGACGCTGACACGCGCGTCGGCCGGGTCGAAGTAGCAGCCCGGCTGCATATCCGGGCGTGCCGCTGAGGGGATGGAGATCGTGTGTGTGGCGCTGTCGGCGGTCAGCTTGTATTCGATGGCGCATTGGTCCGTGCCTGTCAGCGCAATCGTGCCCGCCGCCCACGGTGCCTTCGTGCTTGTCATGAAGGTGTGGATGTCCGACGTCGTTGGCTGCCTCCCGTCGTGGCTGACTGTCGGCAGGTGCGGCTCTGCTGTGAACGTGGACTGGAGGGTCCCGTTGGGTTCGAAGAGTAAGCCGACCTGTTCGCTGCGCTCGTAGACGAGGAAGCCGTCGGTGGCCACCTCGACCTTCCGATAGTCGGCATTCCCGTTGGGATTGTTCAGGGTCGTTACCTCGCCGGTATGGACGTTGAGGATCTGCGGGAGTTCGTTGATGGCGGTGGGGACCAGGACGGCGGCCTGTGCGCCGCTCCCGGCGAGCGCAGTGCCCGCAGGTGCGTAGCCCAGATCATGGTTATGCAACCCGAATCCCGACTGTATCGCCGTGGTCGTCGTCCACAGGTTTGTCCACTCGCTGCCCTCGCGCGTCCATCCGGCGCATGATGTTGTGGCCGAGCACGTCACCACGATGTCGTCGGTCACCGCGAGAGGATAGTCCCTCTTCCAGGGAGCCTGGGTTTGCGCGCCCGTGGCCTTGTCGATGACGACGTCGTGGAAAAAGACCTGGTCGTCATCCGAGAGGAACGCGGGCGTGTGGGAGGACATAATCGCCGAGTTCTCCGTCGGACCCGTCGATGTCCACAGGAGAGTGGGTTCGTTACCCGACAGGTCATAGGCTGACACCGTGACGGCCGATTCCTTTCGGTCCTCCGTCAGATCGTCGGCGGCGAGGTAGAGGACCGACCCGTCGACGTATATCTGCGGTGGTGTCCCCGCCGGCCCGTTCGTGGTAGGGATCGTCCACGCAGTGGCGACGCCCGAGGCCCACTCGGGCGACAGGGAATGCGTGTTCGTCGCGGCCCCACGGTATCCGGGCACGTGGAGGACCTGCTGTTTCGTGTCGAGGTCCGGTGGAGGGAGCGTGGGATGCTTGTGATTGCTGCCGCCCGCGAGAACCGAGGAAATAATGCCGCTGAGTACAACGATGGCACCGGAGATCGCCAGACCGATGGGGATGGCGGAACTCGTGGTCCCCTGCTTGCCCCAGGACAGTCGACCCGCAGGGTGAGCGACGCGTTCGTTCGGTTCTTGGGCAGGACTGGTTCGCGACGAGGCCGGGGCTGCGTGAGTGGGTGCGGCGTCGGCCTGGGAGGGGGCGACGGTGAACGTCGGAGCTGTGTTCTGCGTCGGTGTGGTCGAGACCGCGGGCAGCGATGGGACCGCGGGCGTCGACGGACTCGTGGGCAGCGATGGGATGTCGCCTGCGGGCGCGGCGCTTGGGAGCGCGTCATCGTCGCGCGAACTGACGGTGTCCGCCTGCGCGGCCACGGCCTCGTCGAATCCTGCGAGTGGGTCGGCCTTCAAGAATTCGTCAAGGTCGGGCAGCGGTGCCAAGTCCGGCAGGGAATCGAACTCGGGCAGGACGAAGGCGTCGGCCCCGCTCGGGGACTCCTCGCCGCGTGCGCGCGGCGAACGCGGCTGCGCATTGCCGGGAGGCGTCACGCGAGAATCATCGTTACTCATGGGACGTTTGTATCATGCGAGGAGCGTCGGTGTGCCTGTCCCGCGTCGGGCCGGCGTGGGGATCCGCGTCTAGTTGGATGCGGGGGCGACCCGGACCATGAGGACGCTCGCCAGCGCGGCCACGCCCTCGCCTCGGCCCGTGAAACCCAGACGATCCGAGGTCGTCGCCGACACCGTCACCGTGCCGCCGGCGATCTCGCTCATGACGGCACCGGCCTCGGGCAGGCGTGCGGCCATGCGCGGGCGGTTGCCCACGACCTGCACGGTCGCGTTGCCGAGCACCCAGCCGGCCTCGGTCGCCATGCGGCGTACCTCCTGGAGCATCGCGCGGCCCGACGCGCCCGCCCACTCCGGGCGATCCACGCCAAACACCGTGCCGAGCTCGCCCAGGCCCGTGGCCAGCAGCATCGCGTCGCACAACGCGTGCGCGGCGACGTCCGCGTCCGAATGACCCTCAAGCGCGCGCTCGCCCGGCCACTCCAAGCACGCGAGCATGAGGGTGCGCTGCGAATCGGGGGCTGCGAAGGCGTGTACGTCGACCGCTTGGCCGACGCGGAAAGGCAGATCAGTCATGCCACCAGGGTAGTCTCACGACGAGGCCGGTGTGAAGGCCGTGATGCCATCATCGCTGATCGTGATGAGCAGGTCGTCGAACGCCCACACGGTTTTCGTCGAGCGCGTCAGGCCTGAGAAAGTGTGCGTCTTATTGGCATTCATGTCGATCATGTACGCGGTGGATGTGCTCCATGTCGCGACCCAGATGAACGCAGCAGACCCGTCGGTGCTGGCGCGAAGCTCGCGCGGCTCAAAGGAGCAGGTCTTTGAGGTGTAGGAATAGTAGGTGGTCAGCCCCTTCACGCCCGTCGCCGAACGAGGGGGGAAATCCCCGGTGGGGGTCAGCCTGACAACAGAGCAATCCTCCTTCTCGATCGTCACCCTGCCCGTCGTCCAGGGGGCTGACACCTCCGTGAAGAAACCTCTCAACTCCGCCACCGTGGGCGCGCGACCGTCCAACGTCGGCTGCGTGTTGTGCCTCACCGGGTCGAAGGTATCAACGAGCCTTCCCGAGACGTCGTAGACCTCCATCTCGCCCCGATCCCGCTCCACGATGACCCCGTCAGAGGCGTCGTAGAGCTTCACAACCCGCGAGCCTGACCCCAGGCGACCGTCGGCGCCCAGGGTGGCGACCACGCCCGTGTGGACGTTCACCAGCTGAGGGTTCTTGTCGTAATAGACGGGAATGATCACCGAGGTCTCCTCGCCACTTCCGACGGTCTGCGAACGAGTATCCGACCGCGTGTCACTCGACCAGGACTGCTTCGTCGTGATGCTCTGCCACTGGCGCGTCCACGAACCGGACTGGTTCGTCCATCCGGAACACGTCTCAAGACCCGAGCACGTCACCAAGATCTCGTCGACGAAAGCAGCCGGGATGTCCTCGTCCCACGGTGCCTCCTGCTGCCTGCCCGTCTCCTTGGACACCGCGACGTTTTCAACGACCACCCAAGCACCCGCAGAGATCATCCGAGGCCCTCCAGACCTGCTGCGCACCTCAATGTCCTGACCATCCGATACCCATTTCTGCACAGGCTGGACGGAAGCAATGTCGTAGGCGCTCAGCCTCAGGACCCTTTCCTGCGTCCTGGTAGCCACGTACAGGGTCGTGCCCTCGACGAGGACAGACTGCTCCTCGGTGCTCGCTTTGTCCGGCGCGGAGGGGAGTACCCGCGCCGTGTTGATCCCCGATGCCCATGCGGAGGACAGCGTCTCCGTGTTGGTCGCCGTGCCCCTATAACCCTGGGGACGAGACGTCGCCAGCGACGACGAACCAGCCGACGTTCGCAGGGCGATCGCCCCGAAGAGAGCGGCGATGAAAACAACCACGGCAAGAGTCCCCCACCCCTTGGATGCCGTCGTGAACGAGAGCGCTCTCCTCACACTCGACCCGGCGCGCGTAGCGCCCGCGCGAAAGGCCCGACGCCTCGACGAATCGACACTCTCGTCAGGCAGCGTCGCCGTGATTGCTGTCGTGTATGAATCCTCGATCACATCGGGGTTGACCGATGTGTCAGCGTTTCGGGGCGGCGTGTTTGACGGACGTGTCGCCTGAGATGGCGACGGCCTTCCTGACTTCTCGCCCTCAATCGGCGGTGCCCAACGATCCTTGTCAATACTCACCCGTTGTTTCTATCACACGCGCTTTGTCCTCGCCCTGTGCGCATAACGCGCCCAGGCCTCGTGGAAACGTGACGAAATACGACCTATCTGGCTTCACAGGCCGTCTCTCCGATAGGATCTGCCCGTGCGTTATATTTCGACTCGACGTGGCCCCGATGCGCCCACCCGCTCCTTCAGCGACATCCTGCTGGAGGGCCTGGCGCCCGACGGCGGCCTCTACCTGCCCGAGGAATACCCGACTCTGTCGCCCGCCGACCTGGACGAGCTGCGTATCGTCCTGCGCGAGGAAGGCTACGCGGCCATGGCCGCCGGCATCCTCTCGCTGTTCGTCGACGACATCAGCGCCGACGACCTGTGCGCGATCACGGCCCGGGCATACTCCACCCCCTCCTTCTCCGACCCGCAGATCGTGCCCGTTGACGCCCTCGAAGGTACCGACCTGCACATCGCCCACCTCTCGAACGGCCCCACCGCCGCGTTCAAAGACATGGCGATGCAGCTCCTCGGTGAACTCTTCGAATACGAGCTGACCCGCCGCGGCGACTGGCTGACCATCGTGGGCGCCACTTCCGGCGACACCGGCTCCTCCGCCGAATACGCGCTGCGCGGCCGCCCCGGACTTTCCGTCGTTATGCTCACCCCCGCCGGACGCATGACCGCCTTCCAGCGCGCCCAGATGTTCTCCCTTCTGGACGAGAACATCGTCAACGTCGCTGTCGATGGCGTCTTCGACGACTGCCAGGACCTCGTCAAGGCCATCAACATGGACGCCGACTTCAAGGCCACCTGGCACGTCGGCGCCGTCAACTCCATCAACTGGGCGCGCCTGCTCGCCCAAGTCTGCTACTACGTGGCCACCTGGCTGCGCGTCACCGAGGAGGGGGCCGACGCCTCGTCCACGGTCAGCGTCGTCGTGCCGTCGGGCAACTTCGGCAACGTGTGCGCCGCCCACATCGCCCGCCAGATGGGCGTGCCGCTGGGCACCCTCGTCGTCGCCACGAACGAGAACGATGTCCTCGACGAGTTCTTCCGCACCGGCGTCTACCGCCCCCGCTCTTCCGCGGACACGCTGGCGACCTCCAGCCCGTCCATGGACATCTCCAAGGCCTCGAACTTCGAGCGCTTCATCTTCGACCTGCTGGGCCGCGACGGCGAGGCCACCCGCGAGCTCTTCGAGACCGCGCTGGCCCGCGACGGCTACTTCGACCTGTCCGGCACGCCCGAGTTCGCGGCCCTGCGCGACACCTACGGCTTCACCTCCGGCACCTCCACGCACGCCGACCGCCTCGCCGAGATCGCGCGCACGGAGAAGGAAAGCGGCTACCTCCTCGACCCGCACACGGCCGACGGCGTGCACGTCGCCCGCGCCCTGCGCGCCGACATCGAGGGGCCGCTCGTCGTTATGGAGACCGCCCTGCCCGTCAAGTTCGCCGACACGATCCTCGAGGCCACCGGGCACCTGCCGCCCGTCCCCGCGCGCTTCGAAGGCATCGAAGGACGCGAAGAGCGCGTCACGGCGCTGGCCAACTCCGCCGAGGACCTCAAGGCCCTCATCCGCGAGCGCGTGCGCCCCGGCGCCTGAGCTCGCTTCCGCTCACTCGTCACGAGGCCTGGGCCCCACCTGCGAACCCGCGCGGTTTTCGGGGAGGGGACCCAGGCCTCGTTACATGTTCCCGGGCAGTGCCCGCGTCCCTCCCCGCCTCGCCCCGCCAGGTAGGATTGATGCCATGCTTCACCTGTACGACTCCAAGAGCGCCCGCGTCCAGCCCCTCAACCCGGTCACCCCCGGGAAGGTCGGCATCTACCTGTGTGGCGCCACCGTGCAGGGATCCCCGCACGTCGGCCACCTGCGAGCCGCCGTGTCCTTCGACACCCTGATCCGTTGGCTGCGCCGCAGCGGGTACGAGGTCACCTACGTCCGCAACGTCACCGACATCGACGACAAGATCCTGACCAAGTCGGCCGAGGCCGGCTGGGAGTGGTGGGCCTGGGCGTACCGCTTCGAGCGCGAGTTCACGCAGGCGTACGAGACTCTCGGCGTCGAGGCCCCGACCTACGAGCCGCGCGCCACCGGCCACATCCCCGAGCAGCTCGACCTCGTCCAGCGCCTCATCGACGCGGGACATGCCTATTCGGATGGGCGCGGCAACGTCTACTTCGACGTCCACTCCCAGGCCGACTACGGCTCGCTCACCCGCCAGCGCCTGGCCGACATGCGCACCACCGAGGACGACGCTCAAATCGACGAGGCCGTCGAGGCCGGCAAGCGCGACCCCCGCGACTTCGCCCTGTGGAAGGCCAGTAAACCGTCTGAGCCGGCCACGGCCTCGTGGGACAGCCCCTGGGGACGCGGCCGACCCGGCTGGCACCTTGAGTGTTCCGCCATGTCGCGGCGCTACCTCGGCGACGAATTCGACATCCACGGCGGCGGCATCGACCTGCGTTTCCCGCACCACGAGAACGAGCAGGCCCAATCCCACGGCGCCGGCTGGGAGTTCGCGCGCCTGTGGGTCCACAACGCGTGGGTGACCACCAAGGGCGAGAAGATGTCCAAGTCCCTGGGCAACGTCCTGTCCATCGGCGCGCTCACCGAGGAGTACCCGGCCGTCGCCGTGCGCTGGGCACTGTCGACCGTCCACCATCGCTCCGCCATCGAATGGGGCGCCGAGACACTGCCCGCCGCGCACGCCGCCTGGGAGAAGTTCTCCACCTTCGTGGCCCGCGCGATCGAAGCCGCCGGGGAGGCTCCGGTCTCCGAGATCGCCCTGAGCCCCGCCGACCTGCCCGAGGCCTTCGTCGCCGCCATGGACGACGACCTCAACGTCGCCGGCGCGCTCGCCGTCCTGCACGAGCACCTCAAGGCCGGAAATGCGGCTCTTGCTGCGGGGGATGTTTCCGGTGTCTACCGCGAGCAGGTCCTGGTCCGTTCCATGTTGGACGTGCTGGGCCTCGATCCCGCGTCCGAGCAGTGGCGCGGACAGGCCGGCATTGGCGCGGGTGCTTCTGGCGCGGCTGCCGCCGAGCATTCGGCGCTCGACGCGCTGGTTCGATCCGTGCTGTCCGAGCGGGCCGCTGCCCGCGCCGCCAAGGACTGGGCGCGTGCCGACGAGCTGCGCGAGCGCCTGGCCGCCGCCGGCGTCACCGTCGCGGACGGCCGCGACGGCGCCACCTGGAGCGTCGGCTGAGCTGCGGCTGAGCTGCGGCTGAGGGCCGGGCTGCTTCGCGTTGCTCGTTGCCTCGACAGATCTCCGGCCGCCGCGTGGCCTGCCCGCCCGCTCGCCGTCCGCGCCGCGAGCTTCGCTCGGCGCGTCGGCTCGAAGCCCGGCCAGGCCCCGCAGGCCCCGCGGCGGCCTCCAATCGGTCGGGCTCGTTGTTTGTGCGTTGCCCGGCCAGGCCCCGCCACCGCCCACGGGCACCGCAGCCTGGCCCGCGTCTCGCAGATTCCGCGTTTGTTCTTGTGATTGGGGGCGCTGCACCCGATCCGTAGGCATTACACCCCTTCTGATCGGGTGCAGTGCCTCGTAACGGGTGTAGCGCCTCGTAACGGGTGCAGTGCCTCGTAACGGGTGTAGCGCCTCGTATGGGGTGCACTGCCTCGTATGGGGTGCACTGCCTCGTAAGGGGTGTGGCGCCTCGTAAGGGGTGTGGCGCCTCGTAACGGGTGTGGTGCCTCGTAATGGGTGTAGCGCCTCGTAAGGGGTGCAGTGCCCCGTAACGGGTGCAGTGCCCGCCATGCTGGTGTGTTGCCGCACGCTGCTCGTTGACGTAGTGGCGTGCGGTGTTGTGGTGCCGCTCAGTCGCCTCGCTGGAGTGGTTCCCCAGAAATGTCGCACGTAATTCCCCTGCGTGTATTTCAAGATTTGAAATCGGATCGTTGAAATTCTGCGGTTTTCTCGATACCTATGAAAAGTGAGGGTACCCAAATTACGTGCGACTTTTGGGGTGGGCAGGGTTTTGTCTGGCCGTTACTCTGGAGTC
The DNA here is from genome assembly GCF_041432775.1 of Pauljensenia sp. 20925_1_34. NCBI lineage: Bacteria > Bacillati > Actinomycetota > Actinomycetes > Actinomycetales > Actinomycetaceae > Pauljensenia > Pauljensenia sp. 20925_1_34. Next base: position 28,593 of record NZ_JAPWAG010000008.1, read on the forward strand.
AGGGCGAAGCCTTCCCGCAGAAGAAACGCGAGGTGGGGAGGTAGTAAGGCGAAAGGCTGGATGATCGGAATGGAGTACGTGGCTCTGCTGCGCGGCGTCAACGTCGGCGGTAAGAACAAGGTCGTCATGAGTGAGCTGCGCGAGCAGGTCGCCGACGTGGGCTACGCGAACGTGCGTACCTACATCAACAGTGGCAACCTCCTCTTCGAGGCCGATGCCCCGCGTGCGGTGGTGTCGTGCCGCTCAGTCGCCTCGCTGGAGTGGTTCCCCAGAAATGTCGCACGTAATTCCCCTGCGTGTATTTCAAGGTTTGAAATCAGATCGTTGAAATTCTGCGGTTTTCTCGATACCTATGAAAAGTGAGGGTACCCAAATTACGTGCGACTTTTGGAGTGGGCATGCCACTATTTGTGAGCACTCCGAAGGTAGTATCGATGATGTGAGAAATTATCTGTAGGTGGGGCCGTCATAGGGACTCTAGAGGTCTGCCGTTGTTGCTGCTGACTGGAGCCGGTGAAGGGATGTATACCTGTGTTGGCGAACAAAGCCACTCCCTCTGCCCGACTCCTTGTGGGGAATTTCGTGTGGAAGAACGATGTGCCCATCCTTCTGCTGTGGATTCTGTTCATCCCGATACGAAGTTAGGAGGACCACCTTCTTCTGTCGGCTGCCTTTGAAGTGAGGGCCGACTATGCGCTCACCTTCTTCACTCAAGGTCCACTTGATAAGGTCCGCTATTTTCTTATCATCTTGAGAAGTTGATGCTTCTAGCTCACTTGCGTGCTCTAGCGTCCAGGTGACTGAATCTGCTATTAGTGTTATGCGAGGAACTTGGCGTTGGATACATCGTGACGCGTAAAACGCGAGGTGCCTAATCTCCTCCCTGAAGTATTTGCCGGCGGGGCAGATGTAGGCAGACTTCCTCTTGTAGGTCTCCCAGTTGCCCCGGCTGTTTGGGACGACTATGGTCTCCTGCTTTGTAATCGGTCGTCCACGCCATTGTGAATCCCAAGTTTCTTGGTAATTCTCTGTTATCCATGCACTAAATTGCGGCGAGATGAGCTTGGTAAGTTCGTTTACGCGTGACATGAGCATCGGGAGATCGTAGTCTTGGGCGTAATCGTGGTGCGCAATTCTATTGCGGAATTGTCGCACGTCATTCACAAGTGATCGAATACGTTTAGCGCTCGGTGGTCTACCTGTGCTTGGGTCTGTAAAAGCTCGGTGCAGAGCTCTTCTCCACAAGTCTTCATAGTTGACTCCTAGGATTCGAACCCAGAATCCAAACGTAAGGTTTGCGATAATCTGATCACGTGATTCCGTTTTCTTCTCCCGCACCATGATCTCGCGTGCTGAAGAAATCGCGTCCTGTTCCTTATGTTTCAGTTGGCATGATTTCTGTAAAAACCAAGGGATGCCTCGCATAGCTTCGTCAAAATACTCTTTGAGTTGTTCGTCAAGCGCATTTCTCAGGAGAATTTCTGTCTGAGACAGCATGGGTAGGCAGGCGGCCGCCATACGCGTGTTCCAGGCGTAGAGATCGAGAGCGAGTGAGAGGTCTCCTTCGCAGGTATGGAGATATGGTCGGAGACGGGGCTCGGTAATGAACGCGAGGAGGCCTTCGTTAGCCTCGTCGCTACGCTTGCTATCGCTCATCGTCATAGTCTACCATTGCCAGTGGATGCCCCGGGGTGGCCTCTGCTTGATGCATGCTCCCGGGGCTGCGTCGTATCCGCTCGCGTCTTACAGCCAGGCATTCTCGTTCCGCAGTTTTCGATGGGCGGCCTGGAGCGTCCGACGGCGAAGTGTCACCACAGATGGGGAGGATCAGCGTGGAGTACGTGGCTCTGCTGCGCGGCATCAACGTCGGCGGTAAGAACAAGGTCGTCATGAGCGAGCTGCGCGAGCAGGTCGCCGACGTGGGCTACGCGAACGTGCGTACCTACATCAACAGTGGCAACCTCCTCTTCGAGGCCGATGCCCCGCGTGAGGATGTTGCCCAGAGAGTCGAGAACCTCCTGGCATGCCGCTACGACTTCCCGATCCGACTGGCCCTCCTAACGGCGCAGGACTACCTTGCCCAGCTCGATGAGCTGCCCGACTGGTGGCACGGCGATGTGGCACGCCGCGACGCCCTGTTCTACACGCGTGGACTGGACCGCGACCACGTGCGCCAGCGCATCGAGGCAATGGAGCTGGGTGACGAAGCCGTCCACTTCGGCGAGCACGCCGTATTTTGGGCCAAATTTGACGAAAAACAATTCCTCAAGACCGCCTACCACAAGCGCCTCCTGCGCGAGGACTTCTACCGCGAGGTGACGATCCGCAGTGGCGCGACGGTCGAAAGAATCGCGGCGATGCTCGCGCGGGGGTGAGGTGTGGCCCGCGGTGGTCGGCGTTATGTGTGAGGGCACAGAAAGCGTTGGCAAAGGTGGCGCGAGTGTGGGTGGCCCAGTGTGCGTGAGGCTGCAGCGACTGTAGGCGAGGGGCGTGAGCGTGGGCGGCTCGGGGCTACTGTCGTCAGGCTGAGATAGATCTGGCCCGGTGTTGTCGTGCTGCCAGCCGCCTTAAAGGCATGGTTTCCCAGAAATGTCGCACGTAATTCCCCTTCGCGTATTTCAAGGTTTGAAATGGGATCGTTGAAATTCTGCGGTTTTGTCGATACCTAAGAAAAGTGAGGGTACCCAAATTACGTGCGACTTTTGGGGGAGAGCGGGGGGAGAGAAGAGAGAGGGGGAGAGAGGGGGAAGGGGCGACGAGGAGGACCCGGGGTACCTGTCTGATCGTGATTTTGGCCCCCGCGTGTGCCCCTGCGGCCCCGATGCAGCCCAAAACCCGTACGCTTGTGTCAGTTAACGAGAAAACGAGGAGACACCATGGCCTCACACAGCGGGCGCCCCGGCGCCATCCGTAAGAAGGGCACCAAGAAGGGCGCGCAGGTCGGCACCGGCGGCCACTCGCGCCGACGCCTCGAAGGCAAGGGCCCGACCCCCAAGGCCGAGGACCGCACCTACCACCCCGCCCACAAGCGCAAGGTCAAGCGCGAGGCCCGTGAGGCCCAGGAGGCGGCAATCGCGCGCGCCCGCGCCAAGTCCTCAATCCGCGTCAAGCCCGGCCACGAGCTGATCGCCGGCCGCAACCCGGTCGCCGAGGCCGCCCGCGCCTCGGTCCCGATTGAGCGCGTCTTCATCCTCGACAACGTCAAGGACGACCGCGTGGAGGAGGTCGTGCGCCTCGCCAGCGCCATGGGCGCCCCCGTGTACGAGGTCACCCGCCGTGACCTGGATGTCGCGACCGACGGCGCCGTCCACCAGGGCGTCGCCATCGAGGTGCGCGGCTACGAGTACGCCGACGCCTCGGACCTGATCGCGGGCTCCCTCCAGCAGCTGGGCCACCCGCTCCTCGTCGCCCTCGACCAGGTGACGGACCCCCATAACCTGGGCGCGGTCCTGCGTAGTGCGGGCGCGTTTGGCGCGGATGGCGTCATCATCCCCGAGCGTCGCAGCGCGGGCGTCAACACCACCGCGTGGAAGGTGTCGGCCGGCGCTGCCGCCCGCGTGCCCGTGGCCCGCGCGACGAACCTCGTGCGCGCCCTCGAAGAGGCCAAGGCGGCCGGCTACTTCGTGGTCGGCCTGGACGGCGGCGGCGACGCGCCCCTGCGCGGCCTGTCGCTGGCGGACGGCCCCCTCGTCGTCGTGACCGGCGCCGAAGGCGCGGGCCTGTCCCGCCTCGTGCGCGAGACCTGCGACCAGATCGTGTCGATCCCGATCGCCTCGACCGTCGAGTCCCTCAACGCGGCCGTCGCCACGGGCATCGCCCTGTACGAGGTGGCCTCCCTGCGCTCGCAGGGCTGAGTCTTCCGAACTGTCTGTCGTCTCGCCGTGGGCGCGCATCAGCGCCCGCGGCGAGACTGTTAAGAGACGTGAGCAGGGCGCGCGAGCCGGACTATCGGCCCGCAGCCAGCTAGCGACCTCGGCGTGCCCTCTTCGCGGCTCTACGCATCTCCATGAGAGTCAGCAGTGCAAGGGGAACGTTGGGCGGCATATCGCGGATTCGGAGGCGTTCGGGGGCGGCTATCATGAGCCCCTCGTCCCTGAAGGACTGCTCGATCCTCTCCAGCATCGAGGCGATGCAGTCCTCCGCGAACATGGTCTCGCCGGTGGACGTGTAGTCGAAGTGGCACCACAGCTCGCTCATCGGCCGCATCCCGCCCGGGATCGGTCGGGCGATGACTTCGATGCGCGTCTTCTCGAGGAAGGCACGCTTGACGCGGTCAGGGACCGCCCGCGGGAACAGATCGGCGACGATGCCTGTCGTGGTGGCTGAGGCGATCGCATCGACGAGAAAAGCCTTCCCGGTGTTCCCGGTAGCCAGCTCGGTGCCCACCCACCCGCGCAGCGCGAATTGCTCGCGCATACCGGGCGTCTCGGCGCGGATACCGTCCTTGTGCAGCTGGGCGACGCAGCGCGCCACGGCCTCGTCGGGGGAGACCGCCAGGCGAAAGACCCTGAACGGGTGCGTCGTGAGCGAGAGGCTGCGGCCGACGCGGGAAAACAAGGGGGTCATGGGTGTCCTTATCGTCGGAAGCGGAAGGCGCTGGTTCCGGTCGCCTTGCGTGCGTCCCGGTGCATCGTCGCGATGCCCGCGTCGGAGAGGGGAGAGTCGCCGGGAAGTTCCCTTTTCTTGACGAGGCGTGGGGGACCCAGGAGGATGCCCTGTCCGGCGAGCGTCTGCTCGAGCTGGGCGAAAACCCGGTCGAGGGGATCTTTGGTCAGGCGCGGGCCGCGAATCGTGTCATCCCACGGGAAACACCACAGCTCGGACCGCGGGAGGCCTCCAGGCACTGGCCTGGCTGCGACGATGAGGCGCGTCATATCGATGTTCCCGTGCCTCCTGTTCGCGACCAGGGACAGGGCGAGACCCGCCAGCGCGAGGCCGGGGAACGATGCGCCGAGATCACCCCAATCCGCGTCGGGGCCAGTCCCGCGGCGACGCCCCACCGTGATCTCCGTGCCCGTCCAGCCGCGCATCGCGAACTGGTCGAGCATCCCGGGCGTCTCCGAGCGGATGCCGACGCGGTTCCAGAAATCAATGCAGCGCGCGAAAGCCTCGCGCGGCGGGCACGACACGTCGAACACCGTCATCGGGCGGAAAGCAAACAGGGCACTCATCAATCTCCCAGAAAGAGGCGTCGCGGAGGAATCAGGCCGCCCAAGCGCGCGTCCAGCAGCGAGCGCGAACCCGGCCACGGCCTCGTCCCTCCATCGGGTGGTGGCATCAGGCTAGCAGTGCGAGTGCCCGGGCCACAGCTCGAGCCGCTAGGATAAGCGCCCATGAGCATCCTCGGAACCGTCATCGTCGGCATCGTCATCCTCCTGGGAGTCATCGGTGCCGTCGTGCAAGTCTGGCCCTCCGCGCCCCTCGTCGGCGGCGCGATCCTCGTGTGGGCGTGGATGACCGGCACGACCAGCGCGTGGATCATCTTCGCGGTCGCGGCCCTCGTCCTCATCCTGGGGACCGTCCTCAAATACGTCATCCCCGCGCGCGGCATGAACAAGGCCGGAATCCCCCAATCCACGCTCGTGTGGGGAGCCGCCGGCGGCGTCGTCGGATGGTTCATCGGTCTGCCCCTCGGCCTCGTCCTCGGCATGGTCGCCGCCATCTTCATCGTCGAATACCTGCGCAGCAAGGACACCGCCACCGCCTGGGCCTCCACACTCCAGGCCCTCAAGGCCTTCGGCTGGACCATCGCCATCGAACTGATCGCCGCCCTGACCAGCGCAACCGCGTGGGGCATCGGCGTCGCCCTGGCCGCCACCGGAAACTAGACGGACCCCGCGCGAGGGCGCCCAGGCCTCGTCAATGTCCGCTAATATAGGTCCGTTGCGCACCCCCGCGCGACGGACCCAAACTTTACGGAGATACTCATGCCCGCCGTCATCGTGCTCGGCGCCCAGTGGGGCGACGAAGGCAAAGGCAAGGCCACCGACCAGCTCGGCCAGCACACCGACCTCGTCGTCAAGTTCAACGGAGGCAACAACGCCGGCCACACCGTCGTCATCGACGGCGAAAAGTACGCGCTGCACCTCCTGCCCGCCGGAATCCTCTCCGAAGGCGTCACCCCCATCATCGGCAACGGCGTCGTTGTCGACCTGGACGTGCTCTTCGAAGAGCTTGAGGACATCACGTCGCGCGGCGTGGACTGCTCGCGCCTGCTCATCTCCTCCAACGCGCACATCATCCCGCCCTACAACCGCCTCATGGACCAGGCGAACGAGCGTGCTCGCGGCAACAACCTGATCGGCACGACCGGGCGCGGCATCGGCCCCACCTACGCCGACAAGATGAACCGCATCGGCCTGCGCATCCAGGACCTCTTCCACCCCGAGGAGCTGCGCGCCAAGGTCGAGGCCGCCCTGGCCCCGAAGAACACCATTTTCGAGGCCGTGGACCTTCAGGTGCTCGACCCCGCCGAGGTGTCCGACCACCTTCTATCCTTCGCTGATCGCATCAAGCCGATGCTGTGCGACGTGTCCCTCGTTGTCAACGATGCGCTGGACCGCGGCGACACCGTGCTCTTCGAGGGTGGCCAGGCCACGATGCTCGACATCGACCACGGCACCTACCCCTTCGTCACCTCCTCCAACCCCACCGCGGGCGGCGCGCTCACCGGCTCCGGTGTGGGCCCGACCCGTATCGACCGCGTCGTCGGCGTCGCCAAGGCGTACACGACCCGCGTCGGCGAGGGCCCGTTCCCCACGGAGCTGGACGACGAGGTCGGCGAGGCCCTGCGCACCAAGGGCGGCGAATTCGGCGTGACCACCGGTCGCCCGCGCCGCACCGGCTGGTTCGACGCCGTCATCATGCGATACGCGACGCGCATCAACGGCCTGACCGACATCTGCCTGACGAAGCTCGACGTGCTCTCCGGCTACGTCACGATCCCCGTGTGCGTGGCCTACGAGGTCGACGGAGTACGCACCGAGGAAATGCCCCTCGACCAGGCCGGCTTCGAGGCCGCCGTGCCCGTGTACGAGGAGCTGCCCGGCTGGAGCGAGGACATCTCGCAGTGCCGTTCCTTCGAGGAGCTGCCCCAGGCCGCCCAGGACTACATCACGCGCCTGGAAGAGCTGTCGCGCTGCCGCATCCAGTCCATCGGCGTGGGCCCGGGCCGCGAGGCGACCATCGTGCGCTACCCGCTCATGTGACGGTTGCCTGAAGCGTTCGGGGGCCGGTGCTGGCAGCGCCGGCCCCCGTTTTGTGCGCGGGAGGGGCGGGTGTGTTGCTGGGGGCGTTCCAGGTATGGGGGTGTCAGTGGCTGAGGGGTGGTGCCGTCGGGTACGCGGGCGGCGCCGGGCAGCGTCTTGGGCCGACGATCGCACACAGGAATTCGACCCACGCGCCTGACGAATCAAAAGTCGCACGTAATTTGGGTACCCTCACTTTTCTTAGGTATCGAGAAAATGTTGCAATTCCAACGATGTGATTTCAATGTTTGAAATACACGCGAGGGAATTACGTGCGACATTTCTGAGGAACTACAGCGTAAGGAACTACAGCGTAAGGAACCACAGCGTAAGGCGCCACAAAGGCATCTCAAAGGCACCACAGCGTAAGGCACCACAACGTAAGGCACCACACAGGGCCCCAAGCAGAAGACAACTCAAGCCCACAAGACGCCCAGGCCACCTCGCGCGGAATCACGCCACGACGACACGACAGGAAACAGCCTCAACGATCCCAAACCCGGGATGGGCCGACGTACGCAGTTCCAGGCCCTCGCATCGGCGCGCAGATACGACAAAGCACGCCGAACCGAATGCGCCTGTCGGCGCGAAGGCCGCTCGTAGCGGCAGAGTTTGGAGCCCGGGGCATACCGGTCCGGCGTGCCCCACAACTCTACGGCCACCCGCCCCACGGCCGCACTCCGGGGCGGCGTGGATCAACCCACACAGGGCATGTGCCACAGCGCAACCCGCAACAACGAGGCCCGAACCACCTCTCGTGGCCACGGGAACCGCAGCGCTGATCGGGGCGCCACGTTCCGACGAGACGAGAGCACCTGTCTCGTGACAATCCCAGCCCTGCGCCTCGGAAAGTTGCCCGCGCGGGCGGCCACGGCCTCGTCGAGGACTGACATGTGGGACCATGGAAGCGTGATGACTTCTCCACAACCGCCCACGCGCTCCCGAACCGCCACTAACCGCGGAGTGCGCCGCGAGACCTTGGCCTCCAAGCGAGTGCCCGCCGGCGTCGGCACATTCACCGTCATCGCGCTGGCGGCGCTGACGATCACGGCGTGGTGGCTGCCCGCCTCGCGCTGGACGGTCGGACCGGTCGTCGCGGCCGCGTCCTTCCTGCTGGCGCTCGGCTGGCCGACTTTGGCGCGCCTGCACATGCCGTGGCTCGCACAGGCGGTCCTGGCGCTCGGCGGGGCGCTGACCCCCGTGGGCGTCGCCTACTGGAAGAACCTTGACATCGCGATCCCCCTGACCGGCATCACGCTGGTCTTGCTGGTCGCCGCGACCATCCTCGACGCGCCTGCGCCGCGCGACCACTCGGTGGGCCACACGACCGAACACTGGGGGTCGACCTCGCTGACTGCCGCGCTCGCCTCCTCGGTGACCGCCCTCCTCATCGTCACGTCCGGCTCGATGTGGGTGTCCCTGACAGTCCACACGCGTTGGTCGGTCGTCGTGCCCATGGCCGCCCTGGTCGCCATCGTCGCCGCCGCGTCGGCGCGCAGCGGGCGCAGCGCCACCGCGGGCGTCGTCTTCTCCGTCATTTTCGGCCTGTTCGCGGGCCTCATCGCGTCGTCGATCGCCTGGCTGCTCGGTCACACGTCGGATCTGCTGCCCGTCGTCTTTCCCTCCATCGCCAAGCCTTTCGGCGACTTCGCCGCCTTCCTGACCCTGGGCGGCGTGACCGGCTTCGGAGTGGGCTTCGCCGTGTCCGTCGTGGACGCGCTGCTCGGCGAGCGCGCCTCCTCCGCCCAGCTCGCCTCCGTCCTGGGCCGCGGCGCCGCCAAATTCCTGGTCGCCGCCCTCCCCGTCTACGCCATGACGCGCATCGGCGGCATCTGAGGGCCGCTCTCGTCCTCCATCGACGAGGCCATGGCCGCTTCACCGTCCCCGTTTCCCCAGGTGGGAGGCGGGCTGGGGAGCCGGTGAGCGGGCCGTGCCTGAGAGTGCGGCGGCCCCGGAAGGCGGCCCCGGAATGCAGTTTGGCCGTGGGGGCCGCGAGCGAGCTCGGACCTGCAAGGCGGCGTCGGCTGGGGTGGGGGAGCGCTAGGTGCGGCGGGCCCCGGAAGGCGGCCCCGGCCTCGTGCCAGGCCGTGCACCGAGACTCCGCCAGGCCCCGGAAGGCGGCGTCGGCCTCGTGCCAGGCCGTGCCCCGAGACTCCGCTGTGCCCCGGAAGGCGGCCCCGGCCTCGTGCGTGTTCGCTCCTGGCCGCACCTGCCGCGCGGTGCGCGCCCACCCCACGCGTTAGGCTGGAGCCATGATGGAGATACCTGCTGACCTGCCCGCACTTGTCGCTCCCGTCGCGTGGATGCTCGGAACCTGGGAGGGCTGGGGCATGTACGCCGCCCCCGCCGCCCCCGGCCAGGAAGAATCCGCCGAGGATTCCCCCGTCATCGAGGAGATCCGCGGCGACGTCGTCGGCGAGCAGATGCGCCTGGTGACCCGCGTGTACGCGGGCGTCGCCTCCGCGCCGATTGACCCCACGTGGGACGCCGCGCAGGGCCTAGCCGCAATCAAGAAGGGCGACCTGATCAGCGAGGAGACCGTGTACGTCTCCGTCGCCCCCTCCGACGCGCCGCTGCCCCCGCCCGGCCAGTACAACTCCCGCGAGTTCACGGCGACCTCCGCCTCCACCGAGGGCCACAGCGCCGTGTGGGACGGCGTGAGTGTCGGCCCGCGCGTGCAGATGGTCTCCGATGCGATCGCGCTCGGCGTGGGCGCCACCCGCGTGACGCACCTGGGCCGCATGTTCGGCCTGGTCGCGGGCGAGCTCATGTGGACGCAGGAGCGCACGCTCGATGGCGAGGCCGAAGCCGACGTCGAGATCTCCGGCCGCCTGCACCGCACCGCGCAGGCCTCCACCGAGTCCGGCGAGGTCATCGACGGCATCGACGACTCGCAGGGCGGTTTCCTTGTCTGAGTCCGCGCCCGATTCCGAGTTCGTCGACGAGGCCGTGGCCTCCTTCGGCGCGACCCCGCACTTCGGGGACCCGTCGGGGGAGCAGTGGGCCCTCGAGGGCGGTCGCGCGCTGGTGCGCCGCCCGGACCTGGCGGTCATCGCTGTGTTGGGGGCCGATCGACTGACGTGGCTGACGTCGCTGGCCTCCCAGATCGTCACCGGCCTCGTGCCCGGCATGAGCCGCGAGCTGCTGATCCTCTCGCCCGAAGGCCGCGTCGAGCACTGGGCCGGCGCGAGCGACGACGGGGAGGCGCTGCACCTGATCGTGGAGCGCTCGGACCTGTCGGGGTTCGTGGCGTTCCTGGACTCGATGCGTTTCGCGCTGCGCGTCTCTGTTGCCGAGCGCGACGTCGCCGTCTTCTCCTCCGTGCGCGCGGGCGCGAATACGCCCGAGGCCGTGGCCGCCCTGCCCGGACACCTGTGGACCTGGGAGGACCCGTGGCCCGGCGTTGTCGACGGCGGGGCCGCCTACTTCCAGGGCGAGCGCCACCCCGGCGCCCGCACCCCGATGATGTTTCACGCTGTTTCACGGCAGGCTGCGGACGAGTTCGAGGCCGCGTGGCTTGCCGGCGGAGCTGCTTCCGGCGCCGCCGAGGCACACGCAGCGCCCTCTTCTGCGCCCTCCGGCGCGCGCTCCTCGACGCCGTCCCCGGCAGGCGGCAAGCGTCGCCGCGCCGGATACCTCGCGTGGGAGGCCATGCGTATCGCCGCGTGGAAGCCGCGCCTGGGCCGCGAGACGGACGCGCGAGCGATCCCGCCCGAGGTGGACTGGCTGCGCAGCGCCGTCCACACGTCGAAGGGCTGCTACCGCGGTCAGGAAACCATCGCCCGCGTCATCAACCTGGGGCGCCCCCCGCGCCGCCTGACCTACCTACAGCTGGACGGCTCGCGCGGCGACCTGCCCGCTCCCGGCACGCCCATCACCGTGGGCGGGCGTCAGGTCGGCGTCATCACCTCCTCGGCGCGCCACGCGGACGAGGGGCCGATCGCCCTCGCGCTCATCGCCCGCGCCGTGCCCGTGAGCACCGTCTTCGACATCGACGGCGTCGCCGCCGCCCAGGAGGAGATCGTGCCCGTTCACGGCAAGTCCTCCGTGTCCCCGCAGACCCGCCCGGGCGCCGACCTCTCCCGCGAGGCCGGCCAGCGCGGCGGCTCCACTGGCTTTGGCGGCCTCGGCTCGGCGCTAGGGTCCCGCTGATGCGCGCCGTTATTCAGCGCGCCACCTCCGGCGAAGTCCGCGTCGAGGGCCGCGTCGTCGGCCGCCTCGTCTTCGATCCTGTCGACGAGGCCAGGGCTGGCTGTGCGGGGCCTGCCTCGTCGGGCGGCGTCGTGACCACTCCCGGTGGGCAGAACCCAGCCACTCCGTCGGGGGAGGGGATGTGCGAGGCGCGCCAAGGCCTCGTCGTCCTCCTGGGTGTTCAGCGCGGCGACGGACCGGCCCAGGTGGCGACCGTCGCGCGCAAGGTTGCGGAGCTGCGCATCCTCGACGAGGAACGATCCGCGCTCGACGTGGGCGCGCCGGTCCTCGTGATTTCGCAGTTCACGCTGTACGGGGACACGCGCAAGGGGCGGCGGCCGTCATGGGCGCATGCCGCTCCCGGTGAGGAGGCCGAGCCCCTCGTCGAGGCCGTCGTGGCCGACCTGCGTTCGCGCGGCCTGCACGTGGAGACCGGCCAATTCGGCGCGATGATGGAGGTTTCGCTGGTCAACGACGGGCCGTTCACGGTCCTCGTCGAGGCATAGTTCCCCCACAACGTCGCACGTAATTTCCCTGTCAACCTTTCAGGTTTTGAAATACAGTCGTTGCAATTCCAACGTTTGTGGCGCCAGTCGAAAACTGACCAAGGGAAATTACGTGCGACTTTTGGGTGAGGCTCCCAGAGGCGCCAGCCGATAGTTCGCGCCCCGCCTCGTCCCTGTGTCTCGCGTGCTGGTGAGCTGCCCTCTGTTGCGTGTGGCAACGGGTGTGGTTTCTCAAAAATCTCGCACGTAATTTCCATGTCAACCTTTTAAGTTTTGAAATATGGTCGTTGCAATTGCAACGTTTGTGGCGCCAGTCGAAAACTGACCAAGGGAAATTACGTGCGACTTTTGGGTGAAGCTCCCAGAGAGGCCAGCCGATAGTTCGCGCCCCGGCCTCGTCCCGGTGCCTCGCGTGCTGGTGAGCTGCCCTCTGTTGCGTGTGGCAACGGGTGTGGTTTCCCAAAAATCTCGCACGTAATTTCCATGTCAACCTTTCAAGTTTTGAAATACGGTCGTTGCAATTGCAACGTTTGTGAGGCTAATCGAAAACTGACCAAGGGAAATTACGTGCGACTTTTGGGTGAAGCTCCCAGAGGTACCTGTCGATAGTTCGCGCCTCGGCCTCGTCCCGGCGCCTCGCGTGCTGGTGAAATGGCCACTGTTGCGTGTGGCAACGGGTGTGGTTTCCCAAAAATCTCGCACGTAATTTCCCTGTCAACCTTTCAGGTTTTGAAATGCGGTCGTTGCAATTGCAACGTTTATGGGCTGTCTCGAAAAGTGACCGAGGGAAATTACGTGCGACTTTTGGGTGAAGCGCCCAGAGATGCCGGCCGATAGTTCGTGCCCCGGCCTCGGCCCTGCGCCGAGGGCGAAAGTGCGCGCGCGGGTCCGCGTCGACCCGTAGGCTGTAATCAGTCAACTGGGACGGGTGTACGCCGAGCTCGGCGGGGCAGCTGCCCCTGAAACAAGGAGAGACATGTTCGAACGCTTTACCGACCGTGCGCGTCGTGTCGTCGTGCTCGCGCAGGACGAGGCCCGCGGTCTTAAGCACAACTACATCGGCACGGAGCACCTGCTGCTCGGCCTGATCTCTGAGGGTGAGGGCGTGGCCGCGAAGGCTCTGGAGACGATGGGTATCAAGGGCGAGGCCGTGCGCGCCTCGGTCATTGAGATCATCGGCGAGGGCGAAAAGCCGGTTGAGGGCCACATTCCTTTCACGCCGCGTGCCAAGCGCGTCTTCGAGCTGAGCCTGCGCGAGGCCCTGCAGCTCGGCCACAACTACATCGGCACCGAGCACCTGCTGCTTGGCCTCCTTAAGGAGGGCGAGGGCGTGGCTGCCCAGGTGCTCACGAAGCAGGGCGCGGACCTGGCGCAGGTGCGTCAGACCGTCATCCAGATGCTCAGCGGCTACCAGCGTGGCGACGACGAGGGCCGCGAGTCGGTGGGCGCGGGCGTGGGTGGCTCGGGCGGTCCCGAGCGATCCAACTCTGCCATCCTCGAGCAGTTCGGCCGCAACCTGACCCAGGCCGCGCGCGAGAACAAGCTGGACCCCGTCATCGGCCGCCGCGTCGAGATGGAGCGCGTCATGCAGGTCCTCTCGCGCCGCACGAAGAACAACCCGGTCCTGATCGGTGAGCCCGGCGTCGGTAAGACCGCGGTCGTGGAGGGCCTTGCCCAGGCGATCGTGCACGGCGACGTGCCGGAGACCATCAAGGACAAGCAGATCTACAGCCTCGACATGGGCTCGCTGGTCGCTGGCTCGCGCTACCGCGGCGACTTCGAGGAGCGCCTGAAGAAGGTCCTCAAGGAGATCCGTACGCGCGGCGACATCATCCTGTTCATCGACGAGATCCACACCCTCGTGGGTGCGGGCGCCGCCGAGGGCTCGATCGACGCCGCCCAGATGCTCAAGCCGATGCTGGCGCGCGGCGAGCTCCAGACGATCGGCGCCACCACGAACGACGAGTACCGCAAGTACATCGAGAAGGACGCGGCCCTCGAGCGCCGCTTCCAGCCGGTGAAGGTCGAGGAGCCCAGCGTCGATGAGACGGTGGAGATCCTCAAGGGCCTGCGCGACCGCTATGAGGCGCACCACCGCGTCATCATCACGGACGACGCGATCAAGTCGGCCGCCGAGCTGGCCGACCGCTACATCTCGGATCGTTTCCTCCCCGACAAGGCGATCGACCTGGTCGACGAGGCCGGGGCGCGCCTGCGCATCCGCCGCATGACTGCGCCGCCGGAGCTGCGCGAGCTGGATGAGAAGATCGCCGAGGTGCGCCGCAACAAGGAGGCGGCCATCGACGATCAGGACTTCGAGAAGGCCGCGTCGCTGCGCGACGAGGAGTCGAAGCTGGCTGAGCAGCGCAAGGCGAAGGAAGAGGCCTGGAAGGGCGGCGAGTCCGACGAGATCGCCGAGGTTGGGGATCAGGAGATCGCCGAGGTCCTGGCCATGTCCACGGGCATCCCGGTCGTGCGCCTGACCCAGACTGAGACGGCGAAGCTGCTCAAGATGGAAGACGAGCTGCACAAGCGTGTCATCGGCCAGGACGAGGCCGTGAAGGCTCTCGCCCAGTCGATCCGTCGTACGCGCTCGGGTCTGAAGGATCCGAACCGTCCCGGTGGCTCGTTCATCTTCGCCGGCCCGACCGGCGTGGGTAAGACCGAGCTGGCCAAGGCCCTCGCCGAGTTCCTGTTCGGCGACGAGGACGCCCTCATCCAGCTGGATATGTCCGAGTTCTCGGAGAAGCACACGGCCTCGCGCCTCTTCGGTGCTCCTCCTGGCTACGTCGGCTACGACGAGGGCGGCCAGCTCACGGAGAAGGTCCGTCGCAAGCCGTTCTCGGTCGTCCTCTTCGACGAGGTCGAGAAGGCTCACCCGGATATCTTCAACTCGCTGCTCCAGATCCTGGAAGAGGGTCGCCTGACGGACTCGCAGGGTCGCAAGGTGGACTTCAAGAACACCGTCATTATCATGACGACGAACCTGGGTACTCGCGACATCAACAAGGGTGTCCTCACGGGCTTCCAGACCGCGGACAACGCGACGCACGACTATGGTCGTATGAAGTCGAAGGTTGCGGAGGAGCTCAAGCAGCACTTCCGCCCGGAGTTCCTCAACCGTGTCGACGACACGATCGTGTTCCCGCCGCTGACCAAGCCTGAGATTGCGCGCATCGTCGACCTGATGATTGCGAAGCTGGCTAAGCGTATGGAGGCGCAGGATATGCGCCTGCAGCTGACGGACGCGGCCCGCGAGCTGCTCGCGGACGTGGGCTTCGATCCGGTTCTGGGTGCGCGCCCGCTGCGTCGCGCGATCCAGCGTGAGATCGAGGATGCGCTGTCCGAACGGATCCTTTTCGGAGAACTGCAACCCGGTCAGGTTGTCACCGTTGGCGTCGCTGGAGAGGGTAAGGAACGCACGTTCACCTTCAATGGAGAGTGATTTACTCGCCAATTGTCGAGGGATGACAAACCCTCAGCTGTGAGAGAGCGGCCCGTCGCACAACGACGGGCCGCTCTCTAGTTGTCAAGTAACGCTCACTCTGATAGATTTTCATTAACTATGGGCGCCTTGCGAAGTCGTGTCACACTATTTGCGAGGCATTGTCGATTGATCGAGAGAGGGTCTATGAACACTCGTGCGCGCCGAAAGCTGACCAGCGCGAGACGACGCCTACCGGCGCTCGTCCTCGTGCTTGTCGTCGTTGCGCTC
Source organism: Pauljensenia sp. 20925_1_34 (assembly GCF_041432775.1). Lineage (NCBI taxonomy): Bacteria > Bacillati > Actinomycetota > Actinomycetes > Actinomycetales > Actinomycetaceae > Pauljensenia > Pauljensenia sp. 20925_1_34. The sequence goes on from NZ_JAPWAG010000008.1 coordinate 44,252, forward strand.
TGTGTCGCGGGTGTCATCTATAAGGGTGCCGAAGTCACGCAAGTGAACGTCAACGATGGCGGAATTTGGGTGACAAATAAGTCCAAACAGCTCGTTGGGCACCTGGACTACGAGGCGCGCATCCTTGACGGCGCGCTGCGCACCGAGGCTACCAACTTCGACGTCGGGCAGGCCGCCGAAACCGTCACTGTGTCCGATCTAACCTCGCTTACTGTTGCCCCGGTCAATGTTACTCAGGTCGCTCTGGGATCCCCCACGGCGCTGCCCAGTGGCTCGGTTGCGATGCAGGGCGGAGACGTCCTCGGTGTCCTGAATGCGGCGGATGGCACACTGTGGACCACCTCCGCGCTTAGCCCGAGCCCGACGAACCTATCTGACAATGCCGCCGTGGCCTCGAACATGGGCGCGAGCGCGTTTGTCACCGGTATGGACGGGACGGTCTACGCACTGTCCGGATCCGGTTCCCTAACGACTGTTAAGCGACAGGGTGCCGTCGATCAAGCGAAGACCTCACGGATCGACGGCATCCCCGAGGGTGCCCAGCTGTCCTTGACGGTTGTCGGCGACCAGGTCGTCGCCCTCGACTCCTCCTCCAACACCCTCTTCCTGCCCGGCGGCAGGACGCTCAACCTCAGCGCCGCAGGCGTGGAGGAGGGCGGCGTCCTCCAGCAGGCCGGTCCCAAGGCCGATTCCGTGCTCCTGGCCACGGCCTCGTCCCTCGTGAAGGTTCCCCTGAAGGGCTCCGCCCCCGCGATCACCCCCGCGGCCGAGGGCGCCCCCAGCGGCACGCCCGCCCAGCCCGTTCGTCACGAGGGCTGCTCCTACGGCGCGTGGATGGGCTCGGGCGCGTACGTGCGCTCGTGCGACGACCCCGCCAACAACAAGCAGATGGTCGTTGACACGCTGACGAGCGCCCGCGAGGTCGTCTTCCGCACGAACCGCAAGGCCATCGTCCTCAACGACGTCGCCCAGGGCAGCGTGTGGCTGCCCGACGCGAACATGGTCCTCATGGACAACTGGGAAGAGGTCGAGAACCAGCTCGAGCAGTCCGAGGATCAGAAGGACAACCCCGAGCTCACCAACGAAATCGCCGACCCCGAGCAGCGCGAGGAGAACACGCCGCCCGAGGCCGTGGATGACGAATTCGGTATCCGCCCGGGACGCTCGACGATCCTGCCCGTCCTGGACAACGACTCCGACATTGACGGCGACGTGCTGACGGCGAAGCCGACGACCCAGCCCGGGTGGGGGGCCGTGTCCGTCGCGCGTTCGGGCCGCGCCCTACAGATTTCGGATGTGAGCGCGGATCAAACGGGTTCGACGTCCTTCTCCTACGATGCCTCGGACGGGAGTGCGACCGCCTCCGCCCGGGTGCAGGTGACGATCCATCCCTACGGGCAGAACGAGGCCCCCGTGCAGCTGCGCGCGTCCTCGGTCAAGATCGGCGCCGGCGCGCAGATTCAGTACCAGGCGCTGTCCGACTGGCGCGACCCCGACGGTGACCCGATCTACTTGAAGAACGCGGAGGCCCCCGAGGGCCTGAGCGTGTCCTTCATGGAGGATGGTTCGCTGACGATTAACGAGGAGGGCGGCGCGGCCGGCCCGAAGACCGTCGTTCTGACCGTCGCTGACGATCAGGGTGGCGAGACGCGCGGCGAGCTCATCGTCAACGTCCAGGAGGCGGGCAACCTGCCGCCCACGGCGAACGGCGACCTGTTCCAGGCTCACCCGGGCCAAAACGTCACGCTTGACCCGCTCAAGAACGACACGGACCCCAACGGCGACCCGCTGACGCTGGCCGCGGTGTCCGGCGCGCCCTCGGGCGCCTCGATCACGCCGGATCTGGAGCGCGGGACCATCGATTTCATGGCCTCGTCGCCGGGTTCGTACTCCTTTGCCTACACGGTGTCCGATGGCACCGCGACGACGCTGGGCATCGTGCGCGTCGAGGTCATCGAGCCGAACGCCGCGCCTCCCGTCGCCGAGAACGACACGGCCGTCCTGCCGCAGGGAGGGTCCGTGCTGGTCGCGCCGCTGACCAACGACTTCGACCCGATGGGTGGCGTCCTGGCGATCACGTCGATTGACTCGACGGCTGTCCCCGGCCTCGAGGTTGCGCTTATCGACCGCCACCTCCTGCGCGTGACCGCGCCCTCCGGCCTGGACAAGACCGTCTCCTTCAGCTACACGATCTCCAACGGTCAGGGCAGCGCGAGCGCCGAGGTGACCGTTATTCCCGGCGCCTCGGATCGCACCGACCTGCCGCCGATCCTCAAGCCGGACCGCGCGAAGGTCCGCGTGGGCGACGTGGGCACGGTCTCCGTCCTGGCGAACGACCGTTCCCCGGCTGGCCTGAACCTTCAGGTGGAGTCGACCCTCGAATACGACCGAACCAACGCGCTGGGCACGCCTTTCGTGACGGGTAACCAGGTCCGTCTCGAGGCCGGAAACACTCCCGGAATGATGGAGGTCACCTACTCGGTCATCGATTCGGCCGGCAACCGGGCCTCGAGCACGGTCACCTTCGAGATCCTGGCCGCCTCGGACTCCAACCAGGCGCCGCGCCCGCGCGACATCACCGCCTGGGCCACGGCCGGCCAGAGCGTGCGCATCCCCGTCCCGCTCGACGGCATCGACCCGGACGGCGATTCGGTGGTCCTGCGCAGCCTCGAAACCTCGCCGCAGAAGGGCAGCGCGACCGCGCATGCCACGTGGATCGAGTACACGCCTAACGCTGCGGCGTCCGGGACCGATACCTTCACCTACACGGTCGAGGACCGCCAGGGTGCCCGTGCCTCGGGCCACATCCGAGTGGCCGTGACCCCGGCTCCTTCGCTCAACCAGAATCCGGTGGCCGTGCCCGACACGGTCCTGACGCGCCCCGACCGCATGGTGACCGTCAACGTCCTGTCGAATGACCTTGACCCGGACGGTGATCCGCTGACCCTTGAGAAGGACAGCCTGGAGACGGCCACGCCCGCGCTGGATCCCCAGGTGCGTTCGGGCACGACCGTCCAGGTGCACACGCCCGCGCAGGCCGGTACCTACCTCGTGTCCTACACGGTGAGCGACGGGCGCGGCGGGGTCGCGCGCGGCACCCTGACGGTCTACGTCCAGGATGACGCGCCCCTCAAGGCCCCCATCGCCCGCGATGATTTCGTGGGCTACGACGAGCTGCCCTCCGACGGTTCCGCCGTGGTCGTCAACGTCTTGGATAACGACGAGGACCCCGACGGCAGCGTCGACGAGCTGACCGTCAGCACCTCCGATGCTGGCGTGACCGTCAGCGGTTCCACCCTGCTCATCCCCGTCAGCGACGCGACGCGCCTGGTCGTCTACACGATCAAGGATCGCGACGACCTGACGAACTCGGCTGTCGTGCGCGTGCCCGGTCGTGATTCGACCGCGCCCTTCCTGAGCTCGGCGAACCTGCCGATCGAGATGGACGCGGGTACCTCGCGCACGATCAACCTGTCGGATTACGTCATCACGCGCGCCGGGCGCACCCCGCGCCTCGTGGAGGGCTCGACCCCGGTTGGTCAGGATGGCCTCGACTCGGTCGTCGCCGACTCCGACACGCAGCTGACCCTGACCGCGAACGCCGCGTTCGGCGGAAACTCCGCGTTCCTCATCCAGGTCGCGGACGGCGATTCGTCCGACTCGGGCGCCCTGTCCGCCTCCCTGTCGCTGCCCGTGCGCATCAAGCCCACGGTGAACCAGCCGCCGACCTTCACCCCGACGCCCATCCGCGTCGAGGCCGGGGCCGAGGCCGTGGTGCAGAACCTTGCGCTCGCCGTGCGCGATCCCGAGGGCGTGGACACCTCCACCTTCACCTACTCGATGGACTCCGCGCCGAGCGGTATCTCGGCGTCCCTGTCCGGCGCATCGCTGTCGGTGTCGGCCGCCGAGGGCACCGCGCAGGGCCCGGCCGGTTCAATCGCCGTGAGCGTCACCGACGAGGAGGGCAACACCGTCAGCGCGCAGATTCCCGTCGAGGTCGTCGCGTCGGTCAAGCCTCTCATCCAGGTTCCCGCCTACACGCTCAACGGCAAGGTGGGCGACACGGTGAGCATCGACGTGGCCTCCGCTGCGACCAACCCCTTCCCGGAGGCGCCGCTCGCCCTTGAGGGCGCGACCCTGTCGTCGGGAGAGGCGACCGTCACCTCGGCGGGCACGACCGTGTCCATCACGCCCACCGCGACCGGGACGATCACGGTCGGCTTCAAGGTCAACGACAAGATGGCTGATCCCTCGCGCGCCGTCCAGAGCACGATCACGGTCACGGTCACGGATAAGCCGGCCGTTCCGACGGGCGTGGGGGCCGAGGCCGTGGGCCTGACGGGCGCTCGCGTGACCTTCAACCCTCCCGCATCCAACGGCGAGCGCATCACCGAATACCGCGTCTACGACCAGAATGGACGCCTGGTCGCCACGTGTGCGAACACCGTGTGCGGGGTGACCGGCCTGACCACCGGCGAGTCGTACTCCTTCACGGTCAGCGCGGTCAACGCCGAGGGCGAATCTGGGAAGTCGGCGGCCTCCAACACCATCTCGCTGTCCGGCAAGCCCGGCGCGCCCAGCGGCGTCAACGCCAAGCCCGGAGACGGAAAGATCGCGGTATCGTGGACCGCAGCTGCGAGCAACGGTTCCCCCATCACCAGCTACAGGGTGGTCGGCTCGGTCGCCGGTGGTAGCGCGGTCACGTGTACCACCGGAGGAGCCACCGCGTGCACGCTCGACGGTTTGACGAATGGCAAGACGTACACGATCACGGTCACGGCTGTGAACGCCAGGGGTGAGTCGGATCCCTCGACCCCCGTGTCGGCAACCCCGAGGGCCACGGGCCCCGATCAGCCGGTTATCACGAGCGGCAACACCATCCAGCAGCGCGACGGCAACGGTGCGCTCCTGACGATCACCTGGTCCCTGGGTAGCTCCGGCAGCGCCGGATGGGGTGAGACAACCGTGTCGGTCAATGACACGACGAAGAAGGTTCCGGGGGGCCAGACCAGCACCCAGATGGTGGTTCCCTACGGCATGGCGCTCACCGCCTACGTGACCGTCAGCAACACGAATGGCGACACGGCGACCTCTCCTGGCTACGTCATCCCGGCGTCCAAGGGGGAAGTACCGACCCCGGATGCGCCCGGCCTGCACACCCCATCGGACAACTCCGCGGGTAATATCACCGTGTCAAACGCTCGCTTGAAGGAAGGAAACGGCTACAAGGCCGCCGACCTGGAGCTCTTCTATGCGGATAGCGCCGCTGGATGTACAGCCCCCGGGAATCCCGTGAGGTTCAATAACGGAGACCGCGCCGACTTCAACATCGGCCCGCTTACCCCGGGTGCCACGGTGACCTTCTACTTCTGCCAGCGCGGCAAGAAGGGCGTCGATTCGTACGCGTGGAGTGGCACTGTGCCGGTGACGGGTGTCGTCGGCAACGGCCAGCGCGACGGTGGCGGCGGCAACCAGCCGGAGCCTCCGCAGCCGGATCCGGGCAATGACACGATCCCGAACTTCGAGGTTGTTGCCGATCCGCACATCAACAGTGCGACCATCTCGTGGACCCCTCCTGCAGGCGTTTCCCTCAAGCAGACCACCATCTGGATCGAGGGCCTGGAGGATTCGACGAGGCAGCGCTTCACGGGCCCGATGACGCAGGTCACCATGTCCCCCCTGAAGCCCGTGCACGAGTACACGGTTGTCGTGGATATGGAAAATACCGCCGGCGCGCACCGGACCGTCAAAAGAACGTTCACGACAGGCGAGTCGGTGGAGAATATCAATCCTGTCTTCACTGGGAAGACCACGTGCCCGAACGGGCAGGAGTGTGGCTCGATGACGCTGACGGCCACGCGCGCCGCGCAGTTCCAACCGGGTAAGACACTCGTCTGCACGGTGTCGACCGGACGACCTGCCCAGGACACGGAGTTCCGCTTCTCGCAGGGCACGCCGAGTATACCGGGTATCCTGACGGAGGCGATTACCGCCCGAGAGCTTAATGCGCGGCAGGTCGTGAAGAGCTGCCACGGCGAATAAAAGACAAGACTTTCATCCACTAAGAGCAACGAGAGAGACGTAGGAACACTCATGACCCTTTCCATCGAAGACGCAACCAGGTTTGCCCAGGTCTTCAAGGGCCTCGTCGACGGCGTGTCCGTGGCGGTGCTCGACAAGCGCCAGGCGGTGCGCCTGGCCCTGACCACGATGTTCGCCGGCGGCCACCTCCTGCTCGAGGACGCCCCCGGCACGGGTAAGACCGCCCTGGCGCGCGCGATCAGCGCGACCATTGACGGCACGCACTCGCGTATCCAGTTCACCCCGGACCTGCTGCCTTCGGATATCACGGGCGTCAACATGTTCAACCAGAAGACGGGCGAGTGGGTCTTCCACGCCGGCCCGGTCTTCGCGGAGATCGTCCTGGCCGACGAAATCAACCGTGCGTCGCCCAAGACGCAGTCCGCCCTCCTGGAGGTCATGGAAGAGGCCCAGGTGACGGTCGACGGCGTGCGCCGCCCGGCGCCCCAGCCCTTCATGGTGATCGCGACCCAGAACCCCGTCGAGCAGGCGGGCACCTACCCGCTGCCTGAAGCTCAGCTGGACCGCTTCCTCATGAAGACCTCGATCGGTTACCCCTCGCGCGCCGCCATGATCGACGTGCTGGACGGCTCGGCCGCGCCCGACCGCTCCAAGAACCTGCGTCCCCTCGTGTCCGGCCAGGACATCGTCGCCTGGTCGGCCCTGGCCTCGGCGAACCACACGGACCGCGCGGTCCTGGACTACGTGGCCGCGCTGGCCGAGGCCACCCGCGACGACGAGTCCTCGCTGCTGGGCGTGTCCACCCGTGGCGCCATCGGCATGGTGCGCTGCGCCCGCGTGTGGGCGGCCGCGCAGGGCCGTAACTTCGTCCTGCCCGACGACATCAAGGCCCTGGCGGTGCCCGTGTGGGCACACCGCGTGATCGTCGACCCCGATGCTGCGTTCTCCGGCGCGACCGCCGAGGGCGTCATTCAGCGTGCCCTGACGTCGGTGCCCGCCCCGGCGGTGGGCGCGTAACGCGCCGACCGGACGACGTGATGGAAGGGAAGCGTTCACAGGCAACAACGTTGGTCTCGCCGCGCAAGGCGCAGGCCTCCCGGCCGCACCCACTGAAGTCTTTTGTTGGACTGGTCACGCCCACGGGGTGGGCGCTGATCCTCCTCATCACGGTGTCCCTGATCGTGGCGGCCACCATGGGGTGGGTCGAGGCCTTGGCGTGCGCGCTCGCCGGCTCCGTCGCCCTGGTGCTGGCCGCCACGCGTGTCGCCTGGAAGTCCCCGCACGTCGTCTCGATCCGCGTGCCCAACGAGCGCATCGTCGCAGGCCAGACGGCAGTCGGCGAGATCTCGGTGCGTAACGAGCGCGCCCGCTCCGTGCGTGCGGGCATCATCGAGCTGCCGATCGGCACGGGCACGGGCGAGTTCGTCGTGCCCCCGCTGGGCGCCCACGAGAAGTGGGAGGAAATGTTCCTCATCTCCTCGCGTCACCGTGGCCTCATCAGCATCGGCCCAGCGCGCGCCGTGCGCTCCGATGCCCTGGGCCTTTTGCGCCGCGTGCGCGCCTGGGACGAGCCCGTCATCCTGCACGTCCACCCTCGCACCGTGCGCGTCCCCTTCGACGCGACCGGCTTCCAGCTGGATGTCGAGGGCGTCTCCACCGGCAAGCTGTCCAGCTCGGACGTGTCCTTCCACGCGCTGCGCGACTACGAGCCAGGCGACGACCGCCGCACCGTTCACTGGCAGTCCACCGCCCGCCTCGGCAAGCTCATCGTGCGCCAGTACGAGGAGACCCACCGGTCCCACCACGTCATCGTCCTGGACACCTCCCGCGACGCCTGGGATCACGACTCCTTTGAGACCGCCGTGTCGGTTGCGGGCTCGCTCGGCCTGGCGAACCTGCGCGAGTCGCGCCCGGTGTCCGTGACGACGACCGAGTCGTGGCTGCCCTCCTCGGTCGCCATGCGTCTGCTGGATTCCCTCTCCGAGGTCTCCTTCTCGTCCTTCGGCGACCTGGCCCTTCGCGTGCGCGAGGCCGTGGCTCAGCGCCCCGGCGTCTCTGCCCTGACGCTGATCGTCGGTCCGCAGACGAGCGACGCGGACGCCGCCCACCTGGCTCGCCTGGCGCCCATCGACGTGCCCGTGTCCATCATCCGTATCGGCGCGGACAATGTGCGCGCCCGCCGAGACCTCGGCCGAGGAGTCCTCCTCGACTGTGCAACCCTGGATGACCTGCCGCGCATTATCGTCGCCGGGGGTCTGGCATGAGCAGCAATACGAACACCAAGCCCCGCGCTCAGCGCATCGACTCTCAGGACGAGGCCACCTCCGGCCCGCCCGTCAAGACTGACCGCCACTCGGTGCAGGAGCCCACGCAGCCGGGCACGCAGAGGGACCCCGGGCCGCGAGCTGACACGTACACGCCCAGGCTCAAGACGACGCGCAACCGCCTGCTGACGATCACGCAGCGCTTCGCGTCCTTCCGCACGCGCATGCCGATGTGGTCGCTGGCGGTCCTCGCGGTCCTCTTCGTCGGACCGGTCGCCGCCTTTGAGCCCGTCTTCGGCGGGGGAGTGGGCGCCATCGCCGCCGGCGCTGGCGTCGCGTGCGGCCTCGCGATCGCTTTCGCGTCGACCAAGTGGCGCTGGGACGCGATCACGACGGCCCTGGCCGTCCTGGCCGCATACTTCCTGCTGGGCAGCGCCGCCGCCCTGCGCTCCGAAGCCCTCTTTGGCGTTCTGCCCACCGGCAAGACCCTCCAGGTCATGGTCCTGGGCTCCTTCCGTGCGTGGAAGGACCTGCTGACGCTGACCGCGCCCGTGTCCGCATACTCGGGCCCGGCCCTCGTGCCGTGGATGTGCGGCCTCCTGTTCGCGTCGGCGGCCGGATTGATCACGGCCCGCGCCGGTCGCGCCCTCCTGGGCTCCGTTCCGGTCATCGTGATGGGCGCGATCGCCCTGTTCTTTGGCCTGTCCGGCCAGCCGCTGCCCGTGTGGTCGATCCTGATCTGGTGGGGCGTTCTGGCTGCCTGGTGGGCCGTGGCCGCCCAGTATCAGCGCATCACGCTGGGTCAGGACGTGCTCGTGGGCCGTTCCGGGACGCGCGGCACCGAGAACACACTCGGGCGCAGCTCCCGCTCCACCGTCTACGTGGGCACGCGCGTCGTCGGCGCTCTCCTCATGCTCGCGATCTCCGTGGGCATCGCCCTGCCCGCCGCCTCCTTCCTGGGTCGCTCGAGCACGCGCGTCGTCGGCCGCGACCTGGTCGAGCCGCCCCTGGACATTCAGGCCTACCCCTCGCCCATGGCCTCGTTCCGCCACTACACGACGGACCTGAAGGACGAGACGCTCATCACCGTCTCCGACCTGCCCGAGGGCCAGCGCGTGCGCATCGCCGCGATGGACGTCTACGACGGCACAACCTTCGGCATGTCCGATACCCGAGGCGACGGCCACTCCGGCTACATCCCCGTCGAGACGACCATCCCCGGCCGCGCGGTCGGCGACGCGGTTGCGACCGTGTCGACGACCGGCATGTCCGGCCCGTGGGTGCCCGTCCTGGGAACCCCCTCGCAGCTCACCTTCAGCGGCGCGAACGCGGGCGCGCAGAAGGACGGCCTTTTCGTCGACACATGGGCCAACGCCGCGCTGACGACAGGGCCCACCGCGACGATGTCCTACGACGTGCGGACCACGTTCGCGCCCGCCGTGCGCGACGAGGACCTGTCCGCGCTGGCCGTCATGCCCAACACGTCGAAGGACACGCACGTGCCCGACGGCGTCGTCACCATGGCCTCGGACCTGACGCAGAACGCCTCGACCTCCCTGGGCGCGGCCCGCGCGATCGAGCACCACCTGTCGACCCACGGCTACTACCTCAACGAGAACACGCAGTTCTCGCGTCCCGGCGTGCGCGCCGACCGACTCGAGCGCATGCTCTCCGGCGACGAGAATCTGATCGGCGACGACCAGCAATACACGGCCCTCATGGCGCTGATGCTCCACCAGCTGGGCATTAACGCGCGCGTCGTCATGGGCGCGTACCCCGAGGGTGGCTCCCAGGGGGGCGCCGCCTCCCTGCGTGGCTCCGACATCCGCGCGTGGGTCGAGGTCGAGTTCGAGGGCGGCGTGTGGGCCGTTTTCGATCCCACGCCCCCGCGCGACCACACGCCCCAGACGCAGGTCCCCGAGCCTCGCAGCGTGCCGCGCCCGCAGGTCCTCCAGCCGCCGGAGCCCCCGGAAGCTCCGGCCGAGCTGCCGCCGACGACACGGGACCAGAACGCCGACCCCGTCAAGCCGCCCACCGACGGCTTCCCCTGGGGTGTCGTCGCAGGCGTCGCGGGCGGGTTGCTGCTGTTGCTCGTGCCCCCGCTGGCGATCCTGGCCTACAAGGCCGCGCGCCGGCGCCACCGCCGCCGCTCCGCCGCCGCCAACGCGCTGATCGGCTCGTGGGATGAGGTCGTGGACCTGGCCGCCGACTCCGGCCTGTCCATCGAGGTTGGACGCACGCGCCAGGAGACCGCCTGGTCGCTGGCCTCGCAGTGGAACCTCGGCGAACACCCGGGCGACCCCTTCACCCTGGTGACGGGCGAAGTGCGCCACGGCGACGACGGGTCGATCGACTCGGTTGAGTTCGACGAGGCCTCGGCCACCAAGGGCCGTTACGTGATCGATGGGTGGAGCCGTTTCGGAGACGACGTGCCGACCCCGGTCGTCATCGCCCGCTACGCGGACGTCGCGGATTTCGCCTATCACGGTGCCTCGCGCGACCGTGCCCGCGACGCGTGGATGCAGGTGAACGACCTGCGCTCCCAGGTGGGCAAGAACGCCGGTTTCTTCCCGCGTATTCGCCACGCGTTGTCCCTGCGCTCGCTGCGTATGCGCCGTAAACTGCGTCTGAGCGCAGCGGTTGCGCGCACGATGCAGGAGGGCGGCGAGAAGTGAGTCCAGCGGTCGCGGGCATGCGTGGCCCCCAGATCCCAGGTTTCCGATGGGTGCGCCCTCTGGGGCAGGGCGGTTTCGCCGACGTATTCCTGTACCGACAGGAGCTGCCCAGCCGTGACGTGGCGATCAAGGTCGTGCGCGCGCAGGGCGACGAGCGTGGCACCCTCGAGCTGCACCGCGAGGCCGACGCGATGACGCTGCTGGCCGGGCACCCCTCGGTCGTCGAGCTGCACGGCGTGGGCACCACCGCGGATGGGCGCGCCTACCTGGTCATGGAGTACTGTCCGGTCGCGGATCTGCTCACGCAGGTGCGCGCCCGGCCGATGTCCCTGGAGACGGCCCTGGAGACGATGATCAAGGTCTGCGGCGTCGTGGAAATGTTCCACCGCCAGGGCTACGTGCATCGCGACATCAAGCCGTCGAACATCATGCTGGACGCCTACGGCAAGCCTGTTCTCGCAGACTTTGGCGTGGCCTCGAGGATAGGCAAGTTGGAGGTTGGCGCCTTCGACGGTTTCTCGGTGCTGTGGGCGCCCCCGGAGCAGCAGGACGTCAATTCCCCTGCGGCACCGACGCAGGACGTGTGGGCGTTGGCCTCGACGATGTGGACGTTTATTACGGGCCGCAGCCCCTTCGAGGACCCGATTGGTGACAACTCGGCGGCGTCGATCGCCAACCGTGTCCAGCGTGGGCGCATGCGCGGCCTGGGGCGCGCGGATGCCCCGCCGGAGCTGGAGCGCGTGCTGCGCGCGGCGATGGCGATTAACCCGGATGAGCGCACCCCCACGGCTATGGCGTTTGGCCAGGGCCTCCAGCGCGTCCAGAAGGAGCTGGGCTACGCGCGCACCGAGATGGAGATCAAGGAGAAGCGCTCCAAGAGCACCGCCGCTCCCTCCGGCGACCAGAAGACGCGCCTGCGTGGCGCCCCCGTCATCGACCCGGATAAGACGCGCGTGCGCTCGTCGTTCTACTCCTTCGAGGGTGGGGCGGGCTCGGGTGGCGTCGAGGCCGTGGCTGATTCCTGGAAGATCGATCGTTCCGCCCAGGCGGCCGAGGCCTCGGCTGGGCGCGTGGTCGACGATCCGTCCGCCTCCAAGCGGGGCATGAGCCCCGTGGCCGCTGTGGGGTTGGCGCTGCTGGCTGCGGTGATTGCCGCCGGCCTGGTGGTGGGCATCTTGCGCGGCGAGGGCACCTTCACGCGCATCACCCCCGAGTCCGAGTCGACGACGGCGTCGGCGGGCGCGGGTGACCCATTGGGATCGGCGCCGCCGGAAGTGACGCAGCTGACGGGCGTGTATGCGGGCGGAACTGTGACGTGGACGTGGACGCTGCCCGATGGCCTAGCCAAGGCAGATGTGACCTACTCCTATGAAGCGACGAATCCGTCGGACACGACGCGCGGCAGCGTCGAGGAGGCGACGGTGAGTGTGGATGCGGTCGCCGGCGAAAACTGTATGGAAATCTCTACGGTCTCACGTTCGTCCGGGCGCATGTCTGATCCCATGCGGGCGTGCGTGACCGTTCCCTGACCAACCGGATGGATCTTTCCGGCGCGTAGCACGTCACGCTTTCAGCCTATGCTTATGCGGTAGGCTGGTCGAAAACCTGTATCTCCAAGGTGTTAGTTGTCGGGAAAGTGGTGAGCGTCGTGGCGAAAAGTGACCGCATGATGCACCTGTTGCGTCGGGCGACGCGTCGCTTCCCTGCCATCACCGTTGTGCTCCTGACGGCCATCCTTGTTCTTGTCGCCTTCCTGCATCGGGGCATCGAGGTCACCGAACTCGACGTGGACGACGGCGGCATCTGGGTCGCGAAGGGCGCGGACCTGTCGCTGGGCCACCTCAACTACGACGCGCTGACCTTCGACGGATTCGTGTCGACCCCCAGCGCCCAGGTCGCCCTCGGGCAGGACGGGCGCACCGTGACAATCGGCGACGAGACAACCCATTCCGTGGCCTCCGTCGATGTCGCCGCCATGAAGCTGGGCGGAGCTAGCACCGTTCCAGAGGGCTCGCGCGTCGTTCAGGGCGCCTCGACGATCGCAGTCCTGGACTCACTGGCCGGCTACCTGTGGGTGGGAGAGGCCAATCGTCCCGACGCCATCAAGTACGAGGACACCTCGGCCATCGCCGACGGCCTAGCCGACGGCATCGTGACCGTCTCAACCGGCGGCACTGTCTTCGCCTACGCGCCGCAGTACGCCACGCTCACCACGGTCACCCGTGCGGGCTCGACGTGGTCCACCACCAAGGCGACCCTCAGCGGCATGTCGGTGGGCGACGACCTGTCTATCACCGCCGTGGGTGATAAACCCGTCATCTACGACGCGACGACCAACACGCTCGTCCTGCCGGGCGGGCGCACCCGCGCCCTCGACGCCGACGGTGTTGCACCCGGCGCGGTCCTCCAGATGCCCGGGCCGGCCTCGTCCTCCGTGCTCCTGGCGACACCGGACTCCCTGGTGAGCGTCCCCCTCAACGGCTCCGCCCCCACGGTGACCCCCGCGCAGGAGGGCACCTCCATCTCGGGCACTCCGGCCCCGCCCGCCTTCCACCAGGGCTGCGCGTACGGCGCCTGGTCCTCCTCGGGCGCGGCGCTGCGTCAATGCGAGTCCGGCCTGACCCGCTACACGAGCGTCGAGCGCCTGGCCGCCTCCAAGCACCCCCTCTTCCGCGTCAACCGAACCCGCATCGTCCTCAACGACATCGAAGACGGGACCGTGTGGCTGCCCGAACGCGACATGATCATGATCGACACCTGGGACGAGGACAACCCCGACGAGTCCCAGTCCTCCTCCGAGGATCAAAACCCCGACCTGCTCGAACAGATCAGCGACCCCAAGCGCGACCAGAAGAACACGCCGCCCACCGCCGTCGACGACGAGTTCGGCGTGCGGCCCGGCAAATCAACGCTCCTGCCCGTCCTCCAAAACGACTCCGACTCCGACGGCGACGTGCTCACCGCCGAGCCGATGTCCCAGCCTTCCTTCGGCTCCGTCGTCGTCACGCGCGGCGGACGCGCCCTACAGATCACAGGCGTCGCCGACGACGCGGAAGGCTCCAGCTCCTTCACCTACTCCGCGTCCGACGGCCTGGCCTCGGCGACCGCGAACGTATCCCTGCGTGTCCACCCCTGGAGCGAAAACGCCGGGCCCAAGCGCGTCCACGACGCCAGCGTCAAACTCGGCGCGGGCGCCCAAATCGAATACAACGTGCTGGCCGATTGGATCGACCCCGACGGTGACCAGATCTTCCTCGAGCGCGCCGAGGGCTCCGAGGGCCTGTCGGTCCAGTTCTCCGAGGACGGGACCGTCTCGATCCACGACCTCGGCGGCGGCCCCGGGCCTCGTCAGGTCACCCTGTCCGTGTCCGACGGCTGGATCACTACCGAGGGTGAGCTCACTGTCCTCGTGCAGGAAAACGGCAACATCGCGCCCATCGCGAACGCTGACTTCTACGTCACGCGCGTCTCCGAACCCCTCATCGTCGCGCCCCTGGCCAACGACACCGACCCCAACGGGGACGTGCTCGCGCTGACCAAGGTGTCGACCGCGCCCGCCTCGACGACCCTCGTGCCCGACCTGGAGCTGGGCACCGTGACCTTCACGGCCTCGCAGGTGGGCTCCTACGAGTTCACCTACACAGTCAGTGACGGGCCCGAGGCCGTCGTCGGCGTCGTGCGCGTCGACGTCGTATCGGGCGACGAGCATGCGGCCCCCGTCGCCGAGGACGATATCGCCATCCTGCCCTCCGGCGGCTCCGCCCTGGTCGCGCCCCTGGCCAACGACACCGACCCCTCCGGCGGCGTCCTCGTCGTCCAGTCCATCGAGGTCGACTCAGACTCGGGCATCGAGGTCGCCCTCATCGACCGCCACCTCCTGCGGGTGACGGCCCCGGCAGGCCTCGACGACGTCGCGCGCTTCACCTACACCGTCTCGAACGGCTCCGGCTCGGCCACGGCCTCGGTCGCCGTCATCCCGACGCTCGCCAAGGACGACCGCGCCCCCCTCGAACTACAAAACGACTCCGCGAAGGTGCGCGTGGGCGACATCGCCTCGATCCCGGTCCTGGCGAACGACCACTCCCCGTCGGGCCTGGCGATGAGCGTCTCCTCGACCCTGTCGGGCACGGTCGACTCCGTCTACGGCCACGCCTTCGTCACCGGAAACCTGGTGCGCTTCGAGGCCTTGGACACGACCGGCCGCGTCGACGTGACCTACACGGTCACGGACTCGGCCGGCAATACGGCCAGCGCCGTCGCGAGCTTCAACGTGATCGGCGCCGACCAGGCGAACTCCGCGCCCCAGCCCAAGGCACTGACGGCCTGGGCCAGCGCCGGGCAGACCATGCGCATCCCCGTGCCCCTCAACGGCATCGACCCCGACGGTGACTCGGTGACCCTGGTTGGTATCGACCAGCCGCCGACAATGGGCACGGCCACGCTGGGCACCGAATGGATCGAATACACGCCCGGCGAGAACGCGTCCGGCACGGACGTCTTCACCTACACGGTCGAGGACCGCTTGGGCCGCCAGGCCAAGGCCCGCGTGCGCGTGGGCGTCGCCCCGCCCTCCGAGCTCAACCACAACCCCGTGGCCCTGCCCGACGTCATCAAAGCCAGGCCCTCGCGCACGGTCGAGGTCAACGTCCTGTCCAACGACGTCGACCCCGACGGCGACACGTTGAAGCTACGCGAGGGATCCCTGGAATCCTCCAACGACCAGGTCAGCGCCACCGTCGTGTCCCCGACGTCCGTGGCCGTCACGACCCCCGCGCAGACCAACCCCTTCGTCGTCACCTACGTCGTCGAGGATGGACGAGGTGGCTCCGCGACCGGTCAGCTGACCGTCAACGTCGAGGCCGACGCGCCCCTCATGGCGCCGATCGCTCGTGACGACGTGGTCTCGCTGTCCGACGTGCCGCGCGACGGAGCCCCGGTCACGGTGAACGTGCTGGCAAACGACGAGGACCCCGACGGCTCCCTCGCAGACCTGTCGATCGCGTCGAACGCCGACGGAGTCAGCGTGGACAACACGGCCCACACGGTGACGGTGACCCCCGAGACGGACCGGCGCCTCGTCGTCTACTCGATCACGGATCAGGACGGCCTGTCCTCCTCGGCCGTCGTCTCGGTGCCCGGCGCGCAACGCAAGGTCCCCGCCGTCAACCCCTCGCGCATCCCGATCCGCCTCAAGGCGGGTGAGACGAAGACGCTGACGCTGGACGACTACGTGCTGGTCAAGCGCGACGCGCACGCCTACATCCGCGACACGTCGACCGTGCGCGGGGGCGCCGGCCTGACGAACCTGAACGCGGACGAAAGCTCGATCTCCTTCACGGTCGAAGCCAGCTACGTGGGTAAGACCTACATCAACGTGGAGGTCTTCGACGGGCGTGAGGGTGACGACTCCGCGACCTCCGCGTCGCTGACGCTGCCGATCCAGGTCGAGGCCACCCAGAACCACCCGCCGACGATCACGCCGACGGTCATCCGCGTCGCATCGGGCGAAGAGACGACCGTGGACCTGCCGCTCATGGTCAGCGACCCCGATACCCCAGACCCGGCCTCGTTCACCTACCGGGTGTCCGACATCCCCTCGGGAATCACCGTCACCCACTCCTCCGATACACAGCTGCGTGTCAGCGCAGCGGCCGGCACGAAGTCCGGTACGGCGGGCTCGCTGACGCTGAGCGTCGACGACGGATCGGGGGCCGCGGTCAGCGCGAAGGTGCCGATCGAGGTCGTCGCCTCGACGCGCCCGCTCATCCAGACCTCGCTCGCGCAGATCATCGCCGACGCCGGGTCCACCGTGAACGTCGACCTGACGCAGTACACGACCAACCCGTTCCCGGATACGCCGATCACGATCCAGCGCGCCACCGTCGAGGTCGGCGAGGGCACCGTGGACCCCCAGGGCACGGTCCTGGCCGTGAGCCCGCGCGCGGGCTTCCACGGGAACATGGTGATCGTCTACCGGGTCATGGACAAGACACTGGAGTCCTCGCGTACCGTCGAGGGGCGAGTCTCGGTGACCGTGCGCGACCGTCCCAACGCCCCTGAGAACGTTCATGCCACCGCGACGGGTCCGGGCCGTGCCTCCGTGTCCTTCACACCCGGCGCCGACAACGGCGCGCGCATCACCGAATACCTGGTGACGAGCTCGCATGGGGGCACCACGAAGTGCGAGCAGACCGTGTGCGACGTGAGCGGTCTGACCAACGGCGAGCGGCACTCCTTCACGGTCGTCGCGCGCAACGCGGTGGGCGACTCCGACGCGTCCGCCCCCTCCAGCGAGGTCCTCGTTGACGTGACGCCGGAGCGCATGAGCACGCCGTCGTTGTCCCCCGGTGACGGCTCACTGGACGTGACGTGGAGCGCGCCCAACAACGAGGGCTCCCCGATTACCTCCTACGAGATCACGCTCAACGGCAGCGACGGCTCTACCCGCCAGGAGAGCGCGGGGGCCGGCCTGACGAAGACGACGGTGAGCAACCTTGAGAACGGTGTCACCTACTATGTGTCGATCGTTGCGCGCAACAGTGCCGAGAAGCAGGCCGAGTGGTCGGAGAAGGCCACCGGCACGCCGCACGGTAAACCCGACACGCCCAGCAACGTGGGCCTTGAGCACGTGGGGTCCTCGCGTGACGGATCCACCGGTTCCGTCGTGATCTCCTGGTCTCTGGGCAAGTCCGGTGGCAGCGACTGGGGGCCGACGACCGTGACCGTGGACAACAAGCCCAAGACGGTCGACGGTGGCACCACCTCCGTTCAGTTCGACGGGGTTTCGGCCAGCTCCTCGCTGACCGTCAACGTCGACGTATCGAACGCGGAGGGCGACCACGCCTCCTCGGGAGACAAGTCGTTCTCGCTGCTCACCGTCCCCATGCCGATCAGCGCCCCGAGGCTGGAGGGCACCGGCTATGCCGGTCAGCTGCGGGTCTCGGGCCTCAGTAAGGCCGCGGGGAACGGATTCTCCAGCTCCGAGTTGACCCTGCGCTACGCCTCGACGTCCGACGGCTGTTCCTCCGGCTCGGAGATCAGCGACGGCGCGGTGATCGAGGGCAACGGCATCTCGGCGCGCACCTACTACTTCTGCCAGGTCGGGACCGCGACCTCGGGCACCCCGGTGTCCTCGAGCCCCGTGTCCGCGCAGGGCCAGCCGACTGCTCCTCCGAACGTGTCGGGCGTGACGATCGCGAAGGCGGGCCCGGGAGCGGTGACGGTCAACGTCGCCGTCGCCGAGGCCTACCCGGCCATCACGTCGATGACGGTGACCGTGGGCGGAAAGACGGTCACGATGACGGGACGCACGAGCGAGACGGTGACGGGCCTGACCGAGGGTGCCTCGGTGAGTGCCCACGTCGTGGCCAAGAACAGCGAGGGCGAGGCCTCGGCTGACTCGACCTCGACGACGACCGAGCTGAGTGTGTCCCCGACGTGGGTCGAGACCTGCTCGCCGGACGTGGCCACCCAGGTGCCTGGCGGGCAGACGTGCCACACGTTCTCCCTGTCCGCGCCCGGTTACGTCTCCGACGTGTCGGTGCCGCACGTGTGTCAGGTTTCCTCCGACGTGGACCCCGCGCGTCAATACAGCGTCGTCGTGGATGGTCCCAGCGTTGAGTCGGGAGTCGCGACGTTGGCGGGCTCCCAGATCGCCATGAGGGGCAAGGTCGTGGTGCACAGCTGCGAGCCGCGCCGATAGTAGTCACGCCGAGGAGAAACGATGGGAGGAACGTCATGGAGCGCATGAATGCCGGTTTCGGCCAGACTCAGCGACCGCTTGCGGCGCGCGTCGTGGACTCGGCACGCACGTTCGTGGCCGCGCGCCTGCGGGCGATCCCGGGGATACGTCACGTCATGGACGCGTGCTCGGTCGTCACGTCCTTCGGCTGGCTTGTGATTGGCGCGGCGATCGCTGGTTTCGTCGGAGCGATCCTCGCGGGCTGGGCGGAGGCTTTTGCGCTCTTCGTCGCCTGCCTGTCCCTGCTGATCATCGCCATCATCCTCGTGGCGGCACCCTCCCCGTACCGCGTCTTTTTGCGCCTGGCTCAGGAGCGCGTGGTCGCCGGACAGACGGCGCTGGGTGAAATCCGGGTCGTCAATGACGCAGCGCGCCGCGGCGGCTCGGAGGTCATCGAGTTGCCGATAGGCACGGGCGTCGCGGAGTTCGTGATCCCGGGCGTTTCCTCGCACGAGACGTGGGACGAGTTTTTCTCCGTGCTGACCCGCCGCCGTGGCGTCATCGAGATCGGCCCGGCGCGCACCGTGCGCTCGGACGGCCTGGGCCTGCTGCGCCGCGTGCGCTCG
This sequence comes from Pauljensenia sp. 20925_1_34, assembly GCF_041432775.1. Lineage (NCBI taxonomy): Bacteria > Bacillati > Actinomycetota > Actinomycetes > Actinomycetales > Actinomycetaceae > Pauljensenia > Pauljensenia sp. 20925_1_34. The sequence goes on from NZ_JAPWAG010000008.1 coordinate 63,540, forward strand.
TGGGACAACCCGGTGACCCTCTACGTTCATCCGCGTACCGTGCGTATTCCCTTCGAGGCGACGGGCTTCCAGGTCGACGTCGAGGGCGTGGTGACCGCGAAGCTGTCCAGCTCGGACGTGTCCTTCCACGCGCTGCGCGACTACGAGCCAGGCGACGATAGGCGTGCCGTTCACTGGCAGTCCACGGCGCGCCTGGGCAGGCTCATCGTGCGCCAGTACGAGGAGACCCACCGCTCTCACCACCTCATCGTGCTCGACACGTCGCGCTCGTCGTGGGACCGCGACTCCTTCGAGGACGGGGTGTCGGTTGCCGCATCGCTGGCCCTGGCTGGAATCTCGGCGTCGCGCACGGTGTCCTTCGCTGCTGGCAAGACGTGGGTGCCCGCCACGAATGCGGGTGCCATGCTTGACGCTCTGTCGTCCCTGCCGATGAGCGGGCGCGACGACATTACTGCCCTGGCTCGCCGCGCCTACGCAGCCCGTCCGTCGGCCTCGTACGTGAGTATCGTCGCGCCTCCGTCGGTCAGCGACGCGGAGGCCGCGCACCTCGCCCAGGTCACCCCCAGGGACGTGACCGTGCAGGTGCTGCGCATCAACCCGAAGCGGCGTCCGCGTCGGCGTCGCCTGGAGGGCGGCGTGCTCTACGATTGCCCGTCGCTGCGCGATCTGGCGCACCTGGTGGGTGATATCCGGTGACTGCGAATGATCTGCGTCGGGCCAGGCCCTCGCTGCCGCTGCCGTCTTTCCTGGTGCTCGCTGTGCTTTTCACCGGGCCGGTCCTCACGCACGAGGCCGTGTTCGGGTCCTGGGTCGGCCTCACTGCGGCCGGCGCGGGCGTTGTCGTGGGCCTGCTGATTGCCGCTGCCTCGACCCGCTGGTCGTGGGACACGCTCTCCACGCTGGCGGCCGTCCTCCTCGGCTATTTCCTCGTGGGTGGGCCGGTCGCGTTGCCTGCGACGGTGCGCTGGCGTGTCGTGCCGACGACGGATACGCTGCTGACGCTCGTGCGCGGCGCGGTCAGCTCCTGGAAAGACCTGCTGACGCTGACGCCGCCCGCCTCCTCCTATGTGGGACCCGCTCTGGTTCCCTGGATAACCGGCCTTTTGTGCGCGCTCGGCGCCGGCCTCGTCTCGGTGCGCTGGGGGCGCCCGCTCCTGGGTATCCTCCCGGTTGCGCTCATGGGCATCGTCGGCTTGGCTTTCGGTCCCTCGGGGCTCGTGCCGCCCGTGTGGCCGTTCATGGTGTGGTGTGCGGGCGCGTTCCTGTGGCTGACGTGGGCCTCGGCGCATCAGCGCCTCTCCCTGGGCCTGGACGTGTCCGTCAATCGACGAGGCCATGGCGAGGCTAGTGCGTCGACCGTGTCGGCGCGCGGCGCATCCCGTCAGGCCGTGTTCCGTTCTCGGCGCCTGTTGGCCGCGTCGCTGATGATCGTCCTCGCGGTGGGCGTGGCGCTGCCGGTGACGGACGCGTGGGGACCGAGCGGGCGACGCATCGTGGCGCGCGAGCTGGTGGAGCCGCCGTTTAACGTGCGCCAGTACCCGTCGCCGCTGTCGGCGTTCCGCCACTACAAGAAGGACCTGGGCGAGCAGACCGTCATGACGGTCAGTGGCTTGCCCGCGCGCACGCGTATCCGTCTGGCGGCGTTGGACGTGTACGACGGGACGACCTTCACGATGAGTGCGCCGAAGAGCCAGATTTCGGTGCTGACCGCGGCGGCGGAGGACGGGAAGACACAATCCGTCAACGTGCGTAACGGCTACGTGGCGGTGGGCTCCACGATCCCGCGCACCCCTTCCGGTCTGAGCGACGGGGAGTTCACTGCGACAATCGAGACCGCGGGCATCCTCGGCCCGTGGGTTCCCGTGGCCGGTGACGTTCGTGAGGTGACGTTCGGCGGGGAGAACGCGCGCACGCAGCAGGAGGGCCTGCGCTTTGACATGTGGGCGAACGCCGCCCTGACGACGGGTATTCCCGCGCAGCCGCAGGCGGTCACGGTGCGCGCCGACGCGCCCGTCGTCCCCACGGACTCCCAGTTCGCGGGGGCTACCCCCGTGAAGTTCCATTCGGACACGAAAGAGCCCTACCCCAGCGGCCTCGACAGCTTCATGGCCTCCATCGTGGGATCCTCCTCGACGCCCATTGAAAAGGCGCGTGCCATCGAACGCTACCTGCACAACGAGGGCTTCTACCTGACCGAGAACACCGACCAGTCGCGCCCCGGCCACAACCTCAACCGCCTGTCATCGATGGTCTCTGGCACCGGGGAGCTGATCGGCGACGACGAGCAGTACGCCGCGCTCATGGCCCTCATGCTCCACCAGCTCGGGTGGAACGCGCGGGTCGTCATCGGCGCCTACCCGGAGGGTGAGCCGACCGAGAGCATGACGCTCCTCGGCTCGGACATGCACGTGTGGGTGGAGATGGAGTTCGAGGGCATCGGTTGGGCCGTGTTCGACCCGACACCCGACAAGGATCGGGTACCGGAGTCTGAGTCGCACACGAAGAAGAACTCGCCGCGTCCTCAGGTGCTCCAGCCGCCAGAGCCGCCCGAGGAACCCGTCGAGCTGCCCCCGGTCAGCCGCGACCAGGACGTGGCCGCCAAGGAACCGCCGCCCGCGGGCGTCCCCTGGCTCCTCATCGGCACCACGGCCGGCTCGCTGATCCTGCTGATTCTTCCCTTCGTGCTCATCGTGGCGCTCAAGGCCAGGCGAACCCGCGTGCGTCGCAAGGCCTCGCCCGGCGTCGCCCTCGTGGGCTCCTGGGATGAGGTCGTCGACATGGCACTTGACGCCGGCGTGCGCGTGCGCGCCGACCAGACGCGTCAGGAAACTGCCTGGGCGTTGGCCTCGTTCTGGAAGCTGCGCGAGGGGCAGGACGCCGAGTCTGCGGGCGACCAACCTGAGGGCGCCCAGGCCTCGGGAAGCGACCTGATCCCGGGCTGGACGATGTTCCGTGAGAGCGTGCCGATGACGGTGGCGATCGCCAGGCGCGCGGACGTCGCTGATTTCGCAGCCGAGGCCGGGCAACGGGCCGAGGCCGAGTCGGCGTGGGCGGACGTGGATCACCTCAAGCGCTCGCTGGCGTCGTCCGCGAGCCTGTGGGTGCGCCTGAGGCGGCGCTTCTCGCTGCGTTCGCTGGCGCGCAAGTGGCGCCTGAAGCCGACCGGAAGCCAGGAGAGACGAGGCCCGGCCGAGCTGCTGGATGACGGGGAGGACGCGGGTGGCCCCCAGTGGCGCCCATCGAGCGTGAGGAGTAAGTCGTGACGCGTGCAGGAGTGGTGGGAACCGGCCCGCGCATCGAGGGATTCCGGTGGATTCGTGCGCTCGGGTCGGGCGGTTTCGCGGACGTTCACCTGTATCACCAGCAGGTTCCGTCGCGTGACGTCGCCATCAAGATTGCGCGCTCGAATGTGGAGGGCGGAAACGAGGCGATTCGCCACGAGGCCGACGCGATGGCCCGCGTGTCCAGCCACCCGACCATCGTGAATCTGCACGGCGTGGGTGCGCTGGATGACGGGCGCGAATTCCTCATCATGGAGTACTGCCCGGTGACGAACATCGCCGATCAGGTGCGTGCTCACCCGATGGACGTGCCCGCGGCGCTGGATTTGATCATCCGCATTTCCTCGGGCGTGGAGATGCTGCATCGGATGGGCTACGTGCACCGCGACATTAAGCCGGGCAACATCATGCTGGACTCCTACCAGTCGCCTGTCCTCACCGACTTTGGCGTGAGCGCGCGCATCGGCGAGGGCAGGGACGGCGGCCTGGAGGGCTTCTCCGTCATGTGGGCGCCGCCCGAGCAGCACGACGGAAGCGCCCCCGCGGACCCGTCGCAGGACGTGTGGGCACTGGGGGCCTCGCTGTGGACCCTGCTCGTGGGGCGCAGCCCCTTCGAAGACCCGATCGGGGATAACTCGACGGTCGCGGTCGCAATGCGCGTGCGTTCCGGGCGCCTGCGCTCCATCGGGCGCGCCGACGCCCCCGAGGAACTGGACCTGGTACTTCGGGCTGCGATGAACGTGGACCCAGCGCGCCGCCTGCGCACCGCGCTGGCCTTCGCCCAGTCGCTCCAGGGTATCCAGACGCTCATGGGTCTTCCCGAGACGCCCATTGAGGTGCGCGAGGAGGCTCCCATTCCTCGTCCGACGGAACCCAGCATCGCCGGGCACAGCGGCTACCCCGTTCCGACGACGCCCGATGAGCAGGGCACGAAACTGCGCGTCACATCGGCCGCGCAGGAGCATACCGTCCGGGCGGGCGGGGGCTTTGACTTCTCCGAGTCGGGCGTCGTCCCGGTCGCGGACTCGTGGCACCACCCGCGCAACCAGTCGACGGGGCGAGCAGCGGCGACGTCCTTCGAGGGGGAGGAGGAACGCAAGGGGCGCTCCGTGCCGTTCCTGGCCGTCGTGACGCTCGCGGTGATCGCAGCGGTCGCGGCCGCCGGCCTCGTCGTCGCGATGCTGACCGGTGGGGGCCAGTCGGTTCGTATCGATCCCGTTGACTCCCCGAGCGCCAACGGGGACGATCCCGCAGACCTGACGGTCCCGCCGACTGCGCCGAGCGGCCTGAACGGGCGTCTGGAGGGCGAATCCATCGTGTGGACGTGGACCGCGCCGCCCGATCCGAACTACGCAAGCGAGGACCTGGCGTTCCAATACCGCCTCGATCGCCCGGGCGAGGCACCGATGGCCGCATCAAGCCCCGTCGCTTCCGTCACCCTGCCCGCCGCGCACGGAGGGGACAACTGCCTGACCGTGCGAACCGTCGTGTCGGCCTCCGGCCTACAGTCTCAGCCTGTGAGCATCTGCGTCGCCGTCGAGTAACGGGTCGAGCAGGCCTTGGCCGGCCCGCGTCAGCGCGTCGAGCCGCCCGGCTTGCGCAGCCAGGACAGGACGACGAGGCTCCCCAGGAAGGTCGCGCTGCCCAGCGCGATGCCGATGACGGTGAGGTTGGCGCGCGTGCGCGCCTGAGCCCCCGAGGCGTGCTCGGTGACCGGCAGTGTGGGCGCGGTGTCTGCGCCGCTCGTGCCGGTCAAGGGGTTGATGGGGCCGTCGATGCGGGCGTTGGCGGCCACCGTAATGGCAGCGTAGGGGTTGATCATGCCCCAGCCGACGGTGCTCGTCGAGCTGGCCGGGCTCACGCGCCGAGCTGTGGCCTCAAGCCGCCACTTCCACATGGCGGGCGTCTCGTCGGGGTGGGCGGAGGCCACCAGGGCGGCTGCCCCCGCGGCGTACGCGGCCGCGAAGGAGGACGAACCGGTCGCGACGTTGTTGGCCTCGCCGGTCAGGCAGTCCCCGCCGGGCACAGCCGTGGTCAGTGACGAGATCGAGGGAGCCGCGATATTGACGTGAACGCCCGAAACCTGCCCGCCGTCGGGCACGCCGCCCGTCGCGCTGGTCACGGCCAGGGCCTGCGGGTGCGCGGCCGGGTAGCGTGGAACGGTGTCGGTCCCGTACTGCTGAACGATCTGGGAGTCTGCGTTGCCAGCCGATGCGACCACGAGGGACCCCTGAGCGGTTGCCGACGCCACGGCCTCGTCGAGGCGAGCGTCCTGCGTGGGCTGGGACTGCGGGACGACGATGATCTGAGCGCCCTGGCTGGCCGCCCACTCGATGCCTTTCGCGGTCGTCGCCGCATCCAGGCCGGTGGGTCCCTTCTGCGGGTCTTCGTTGAAAGTGTCGTAGACGCGCACCGGCAGCAGGGCGACGCGCGGCGCGACGCCTTCGAGTGCCGACTGCTCGGGCAGGAGCCGGGAGGCGATGATGCCCGCGACCTGGGTGCCGTGACCGTAGTTGTCGGTGCGGCCATCTCCGCCGGTGCTGACGAGGTCCAGGCCGGGCAAAACGATGGAGCCCGAGGGGAAACGGGAGGAATCCTCGCCGCGGTCGGTTGCGGCGCCCACGGGGGAGAAATGCTTACTGGCCGGGCTGATACCCGAGTCGACGACGGCGACGGTCACGTTGTCGCCCTTCGTGATGGCCCATGCGCGATCGAGATCGAGGCGTTTGTCCGCCGTCTGCGCGTAGGTGGCGATGTAGTCGGTGCTGGTCAGGCAGCCGCCGGAGGCAGCATCGGCCGCACGCACCCGCACCTCTGCGCGCGCGGGGGCTGGACCGCTCAGTACCAGGCTGGCGCCCGCGAGGAGGCAGGCACCCGCGCGCAGCGTTCGCGTCGCCCGCGCGTCCAGGAGCCGGGGCTTCCTGCGGGGCCGTGCGCGGCTCATGAGCTGCCCCCACCGGCGACCTCCCGGCGGGCGGCTCGGTTCGACAGCTCAACGCCGGTCGGGATCAGCTCCAGCCATTGCTCGGGGACCCGTTGGATGAAATCCGCGTTCCAGCCAAGCCGTCGGAGGGTATCGTTTTGGTCCTCGCCGAGGGAGTGGCGCTGGCCCAGGTCGGAGACAAAGGTCAGCGGAGCCTCGGTCTGCCCGTTGCTGGATCCTTGCGCGAGCGTGCCGAAACCGGAGGCCACCAGGGCGGCCCCGGGCGAGAAGGAGGTCGGGACGTCGGCCGTGGGGTCCAGGTTCCACGAGGCCCGACGAGCACTGTCCTGCGACATCACGGTCAGGGTCGCGTGGGCCGACCCGGAGGGCTGCTTGCTGTCAGCGTTGCCCTGAGCGCGCTCCAGGGTCGCGCAGGGAACCTGGTCGCGCACGCGAATGACCTTGGGGTCGTCGCTGTCGGCTGCCGTCGAGTCTGAGTCGAAGGGATACAGGCCCTCCAGCTGCGACCACTCGTCGGGGAAGGGCGAGGGCTCCACGTCGGTCTTGGCGACCGTAAAGGACTGCGCGAACGCGCTGGGCTGGAGGGTCAAAGCGCCCTCGATCGTGCCGTTGGGCGCAGCGGTCGTGCCCTCGTACAGGGCGGCGGCCAGCGGCGACAGCGGGTAGGCGTGCCCGGTGGCCACCAGCACGTAGTAGGTGGTGCTACCCGTATCCTTCACGGCGATGACGCTGCCCTGGCGCAGTGAGGCGTTGTTCTGGGGGGACGAGGCCATGGCGCCACCCGGTTCTGCCACACCCCATGTGGTCAGGTCGGGACCGTCGTCGAAGAGAGACACCCAGTTGGGGTCCACGGAGATGGGGGAGGTGCCGATGCGCAGGCGCGCGACGATGTCGCTGGCGCTGCCGGGGATACGGAACTTGGATGATCCTGCGACGATGAAGGAGTCGGAACTCCCGGAGGGGGTGACGTAGGCGCTGCGGGCGCTGTGTAGGCCGTTGCTCGACAGGAGCGAGGAGTTGCCGATCCACGTGAAGGTGTGTTCGGAGATGGCGCAGCTGGTCCAGTCGGCGGTCATGTGGTCGGCGCTGGAGGGCACGTCCTCGGGCGCGTCGGGGATGCCGAGCGCCTGCCCCTGGCTGTATTTGCTCAGGTCGGAGGTGGAGATTTTCATCGTGCCGGTCGAAGAATCGCCGAGGAGGCGCGCTGAGGTCCGGTTGGTGATCGGGTGCCACTGTCCGTCTTGGAGGTAGTAGCGGGCGCCGGAGCTGGAGACGATCGCCAGGCCGAAGGATTGTGAGGAGTCGGCGGTCGAGTAGAGGAATCGCAGGCCGACGCTGACCAGCAGCATGACGAGTGCGAGTGAGACGCCGACGATGAAGGGGCGGGTCGGGGCTTGCGGCTCGACCTCTTTGCCGTCGGGCGAGCCCGCGACGAAGGAGGTGATCAGGCGACGCCTGTTGTAGCGCTGGGCTTCGAGGATGTCCTTATTTGATGCCATTACATTCCCCACATGTAGAGGGCGAAGGGCGGGATGGCGACGATGATGAGGGTGGCGAAGGTATCGGCGGTGCGCGAGAGCCACGGCCGAACCTTTGGGGTCACGACGTTCATGGCAAGCACGAGAAGGCTTCCGGCCAGGGAAGTGACGAGCACGAGCAGTGCGGTCGTGGGCGCCAGGAGCGCGGCTGCGAAGGCTGCCCACGAGAGGATGGCCATGCCGGAGATGACGCCGATGAGGACTTCGATGCGCGAGCGGATCGAGCGGGTTGAGAGCATGAGGGCCGTGCCGATAAGCGCGCAGAGGATGACGCCTTCCATGGACGAGGCCAGGATCGGTGCCAGGATGATCAGGCTCAGGCAGGTGCCGAGCCGGATAGACACGGACAGGGCGACACCCATCGAGACGGATTTGCCGATCTGACGGGGGTCGATGTGGGCGGTTGCGGAGGGGCCGGTCACGCGCACGGGGACCGAGGCCATGGCGAGCCACGGGATAGCCAGGCAGATCAGGAGAAGGAGCGCGCTGAGCAGTGCTGTCACGCGGGCGGCGCTCATGCCGAGGACCCCCGAAAAGAGGCTGAAGGAACTCAACGTGACGCCGACGATGGCGGGGCACAGGCCGCTTGCACGCAGCTTCCCAGGAAGGACGAGGTGACACAGGGCGCCGATGGTGAGGGCGGCTCCCGCGGCAAGGGCGCCGGAGGTGGTCCAGGGGCCGGCCGGTAGGGCGCCGGCGCTCGCGCAGGCGAGGAGGACGGGGGCGCAGCCAGCCAGGACGGCGACGGAGGAGTGCTCGAGCCTGCGCGAGACGACGGCAGCGGTGCCGGTGAGGAGGAGGGCACCGACGATGCCGATAATCGGATAGGCGATGAGACGGACCCCGTCGAAGGAGGAATCAGCGCCCAGGAGTGACGTCCCATGGGTCGAAGCGGAGACGAGGAGGGCGCTGGCCAGGCCGACGAAGACAGCGGATGCGTAGACCGAGAGCTGTAGGGAGTCGAGGGGGGTCCACGGGTCGACGGTGGTTTCGACGGCGCTTCCAACGGCCTCGACGAGGTCGTCAAAGCGCTGGTCTTCTCGGCCCTGCCCGGCGCGCTCGAGCGTCAGGGCTGCCCCTGCGCGCACGCCCTGGTCGCGAAGACACAGGGACTGGTCGAGGACCTGTCCTGAGGATGTTGAGACGGTGAACCCGGCGGACGCGCCGTACACGTCCATGCGTCCGAGGCTGCGCAAAATCGTGGGAATAAGCTCCGCCAGCGGAGACAACTGAGGAACCGACAGATCGACCGTTTGTTCATCAAAGGTGACTGTCAGTGGAGTGAGTGCAGCGGCGGTATGCGTGCTCTGGGCCATCGTCTCCTCCGGGTTGTTGTGTTCCTAGTCTGCCCGTTTGTGGTGTCTGGGGCAAGCTGTCATACCTCTGCAAGACGGTCGAACTTTGTCAAAAACCTGTCTCAAGTTCATGGACTTTTGCACGTATGTGTGGTTAGACTGGGCTTGTCAGAAGGGCGGTTCCGCCGTTGGAGCGCTCTTTCACAGATGATCTGGGAGGAATAATGACCGATCAGAAGGCTCTTGATGGTGCGCTACTCAAGGGAGCGAAAACCATCGAGCAGTCGCAGAGCGACATTGAATCGACGCTGAAGAACCTGGAATCGAAGCTGTCGGGTATCGGCAGTTCGTGGCAGGGCGAAGCGGCTGTCGCATTCCAGAACGTCATGGCGGAGTGGCAGACCGAGGCCGGCAAGGTTACGTCGGCTCTCACCGAGCTGCACACCGCGCTGCGTTCGTCTGACTCTGCGTCGCAGGCTAACGAGGCCGAGCAGTCGGCCGCGCTGAACAAGTACAAAGTCCGCTACGGTCTGTAGTCGAGACTAGGAAAGGGATACTGTCATGGCTGACATTCTTTACAACTACGGCCAGATCGATCAGGCTGTCGCCGACATGCGGGCCGGTGTCAACAAACTGAATACGAAGCTGGAGGACATGGACTCCGAGCTCAAGCAGCTGCAGAGTTCGTGGGATGGCCAGGCGAAGCGCGCCTACGACGCGTCCAAGGCAAAATGGACCGAGGGTATGGACGGTATCGTCGAAATCCTCACCGGTGTCGCCGCTGCGGTTGCGGAAGCCCGCCAGTCTGCTCAGGCTACCGATGCTCGTAACGCTGATGGCTTCGGCTCCTGATTCCGCCTGATTGCCGCGGGGAGGGGACCGAGGGGTCCCCTCCCCGCGGCGATTGTCTATCGGGGGCCGGTGCTCCCATTGTTTGTGTATTGCTGACTGCAAGTGAGGTTGCGTCGTGGTTGAATCGCCGAAGTATGAGCGCTTGAAGGCGTTGATGAGCTTGTCTGCCGAGCCTTTAGGCGCTGAAGATCTCAGCGAGGACACGCGGGTCGGTGATGCTCATTCGGACGTTGGTGTTGCCAAGAGCGGCTCCGAGGATTTCGTGGCGGACCTGAGTGTTGGCTTGTCGCAGATGAAGGAGGGGGCAGACGGATGGATGTCCTCCTTCATTGTTGACGCAGGCAGGCATCTGGACACCATCGAATCAACGAAAGCTCATCACTTGACGCTGCGTGAACAGATGTCGAAAAAGGTGGTTGAGTCGAGAAACTTGAGCCCCGTATTGATTGAGCCCGAGCTCGAGTATCTTCGTCATTCTGATGAGACGGTGACAATTGCGGATCCGAATGTGGCTGCGAAGGCAGGCGCCGTGGAGGTGACGGGGCGGGCGTATATTGCGGCCCTTGAGGCGCAGCGCAATGAGGAGCGAGAGGCCGAAGCTGACAAGATCTTGACTCAGCTCAATGCCGACGCCCATGCGGAAAAAAGTTCGATTTACACGCCGATGGATGATTTCGTGCCTGAGGCGTGGCGGCCTGCGCCTGCGCCTGAGCCTGCGCCTGATCCCGGGCCCCAGAGTGGGGGCGGCGGGTACGGCCGTCGTCGAGGGATGAGCGGTGGCCTGGTTCCCACTGTTGGCGCGGAAACTGTTGCTGGTTCTGGGGCATCGGGGTGGACGTATCCTCCCGCTGGGGAGCTTGGGAGTGTGTCGAATCCGATTAGTGATCCGGCTGATTTGGTTCGTTATGATTTGACGACGACGCCGGTGAATCAGCGGATGACGCCGAATGGTCCTGTGGGTGGGCATATGCCTGCTGATGTGTTGAATGTGAATGATCCGGCGTGGCGTGCTGTTCCTTCTGCCGCGGGTGGTGGTGCGCGTATTGCTGGTGGTGTGTTGGTGGCTGGTTCTGCTGCTGGTGCTGCTGGTGCGGCGTTGTCTTATGGTGGTGGTTTCGCTGGGATTGGTGGGCTTGCTTCGGGTGCGTCTGGTTCTGCGTTGCGTGCTGTTGCTCCTGCCGGTGGTGTGTTGCGTCCGTCTGCGCTTCCTGGTGGGGGTGTAGCTGGGGCTGTTGGTGGTGCTGGCCGCGGCGGTGGTGCTGGTGTGGTTGGTCGTGGTGGTGTGGCGCCGGTGGGTTCTGGCGCTGCTGGTTCTGCTGGCGATCGTGGTGCCTCTGCTGGCGGTCGTGGCGCCTCTGGTGGTGTCGCTGGTCGTGGTGGTGTGAGCGCTGCGGGTCGTGGCGCTTCCGGTGCTGGTGCGGTTGGTCGCGGTGGTGTGGCGCCGGTGGGTTCTGGCGCCTCTGGTACTGCTGGCGGTCGTGGCGGTGTCGCTGGTGGTCGTGCTACTTCCGGTGTTACTGCGGTTGGTCGTGGTGCCTCTGGTGGTGTCGCTGGTCGTGGTGGTGTGGCGCCGGTGGGTTCTGGCGGTGTTGGGGATCGTCGTGAGAAGAAGGGGCAGGTGCGGCGTCGTGCGTATGATGTGGTGCGTGTGGATGCCTTGGAGGAGCGTGGTGCTCAGATGATGGGTGGTGCTGCTGGTAGTGCTGATCAGCTCAAGCCGATTGCTCGTGATGCTGATGCTGACTGGTGAGTGGTGGTTGGTTCAGTGATGGCGGGGGCCGCACCCTTGATGGGTGCGGCCCCCGCTTGTTGGTGTGTTAGCTTGTGCGGCGCCGTGCCCAGGTGATTCCCACCGCGGCGGCTAGGAGGAGGAGTGCGGCTCCCACGCCCACGGCGATGATGAGGCCGCGCGAAGAGGTAGACGAGGACTCGGAAGTGGCGTCCGCGCTGGTGTCCGAGGCTGGCTCGTCGGCCTGTGTGGGGGTGATGGTGAAGGGGTTGGCGGGCACTGTCAGGTCGGTGAAGGGCCCGACGGTCGCGTGGTCTCCGTCGTAAAATGCTTGTTCGGCTGTGCCTGTCATGAGGGGGTCGTCGGTGGTGGGGATCGTCGCCCCTTCTTCGGTGTTCCACTTGCAGGTGGTCATGTGGACGTTGCCCGATAGGGGGGCGTCGAGTTTGGTGTAGGAGGGGTCGGCATTGCATTGGGTGTTCACGATCGCCGAGAACCTGTATTCAAAATCCGTGAAGTGCACGGTTTCGAAGGATGAGGCGATCTGGTGGAGGTAGACCATGGGGGCGCGCGCCGTGATCGTTCCGTCCTCATCGAGGGAGTAGAAGGCGTGGCGCGCATCGTTGGCATAATGGGCCGTGAGGACGCAGATACCCATGTCGTAGTCGACTGTGCTGTGGTAGTTGGGGGCGCTTCCCGACCAGAACGTGTTCGCCAGCATCGTGCACTCATCGAGCGTGATCTTTGGACTGGGATACTTGCTGCGCAGCCTGATTTGCAGTTCGCTGACGTGGACTCGCTCTCCCACTCCCATGTCATTGCTGGCACTAGGCGCAAGGCTCGCCGCCATCTTGATCTCGTGGCCCGGCAAGAGCGGCAGCTCAGGAGCTTGGCTGACGGGGCTCGGGGGCACAGGAACGGGAGTGTCCGCGGCATCACTGGGCGAGGAAACCCCAACCACACAACACGCGGCCGCAGCCACGCACGCCAGCGCGCGTCTCATGTGTGTGCGTCGCGTTGTCGCCATTGATCCTCCTGTTGTGGTCAGCTCAAGGGATGGGTCAGCTTGTGCGGCGCCGCGCCCAGGTGATTCCCACCGCGGCGGCCAGGAGGAGGAGCGCGGCGCCCACGCCCACTGCGATGACGAGGCCGCGCGAAGAAGCAGACGAGGACTCGGAAGCGGCGTCCGCGCTGGTGCCCGAGGCGGGCTCGTCGGCCTGTGTGGGGGTGATGGTGAAGGGGTTGGCGGGCACTGTCAGGTCAGTGAAGGGCCCGACGGTCGCGTGGTCTCCGTCGTAAAATGCTTGTTCGGCGGTGCCTGTCATGAGGGGGTCGTCGGTGGTGGGGATGGTGGCGCCCTTGTCGGTGTTCCACGTGCAGGTGGTCAAGTGGACGTTGCCCGATAGGGGGGCGTCGAGTTTGGTGTAGGAGGGGTCGGCGTTGCATTGGGTGTTCACGATCGCCGAGAACCAGTAGTCGAATCGTGTGAAGTGTACGGTTTCGAAGGATGAGGCGATCTGGTGGAGGTAGACCATGGGGGCGCGCGCCGTGATCGTTCCGTCTTCGTCGAGGGAGTAGAAGGCGTGGCGCGCATCGTTGGCATAGTGGGCCGTGAGGATGCAGGTGCCGCTGTCGTAGTCGACTGTGCTGTGGTAGTTGGGGGCGCTTCCCGACCAGAACGTGTTCGCCAGCATCGTGCACTCATCGAGCGTGATCTTTGGACTGGGATACTTGCTGCGCAGCCTGATTTGCAGTTCGCTGACGTGGACTCGCTCTCCCACTCCCATGTCATCACTGGCACGAGGCTGGAGAGTTGCCGTCATCTTGATCTCGCGGCCCGGCAAGAGCGGCAGCTCAGGAGCTTGGCTGACGGGGCTCGGGGGCACAGGAACGGGAGTGTCCGCGGCATCACTGGGCGAGGAAACCCCAACCACACAACACGCAGCCGCAGCCACGCACGCCAGCGCGCGAAACAGGGCGGTCCTTGTCATCATCTCTCCTCCTCGATGTCGGCGGCAACCCTCATCCACGGTGACCCTCTTTAGAGCATGGGCATGTTTCTGTGCGCGGAGATGTCATCTCCTGGGTTGTCTTTCCAGTGCTTCTTCATCGCCTCTGACTCATAGACCGAGTCGATTTTACTAATCTCAGCATCGAGACCAGCGATCGCCGCGTCTAGCTCACTCGCCGAGACCATGTCCGTATTCGAGATCTTCTCGAGGGCTACACTCAGGTTGTCGGCGACGCTCTGGGCGTTTTTCGCCATTTGCAGCAGGGCAGTGTGCTCGGCGTCGAGGTACTTCTTGTACGTGCTGCCAAAGGCTGCGGGGCCGGGCAGCGTGCCCCACTTGGCCTCGGTTTGGTGCTCCGACGCCCGCATGATATCCTCCGCGGCGCTGTTGAGCTGGTCGACGATACCGTCCCCTTCGCGTGTAATGAGGTCGATCCAGCCTTTCCACTGCGCCCGCGTAATCTCGAGGCGGTTGTCCTCCATGACCTGTCTCCTTCGAACAGCCTGACTGCTACCCGAGTTAGCCTAGCAGACGGTAAAACTGGGGTGCGGTGGTGTCTAACAGTGTGGGACACCCCGTTTGGCAGGCGGCATCAGCCGATGATGGGCTGCTCCTCGGGCATACGGATGACGCGGGAACGCTCGCGCAGGGCCAGAGCGGCCGCCACCGTCATCGAACCGGTACGACCGGCAAACATGAGCGCAATCAGCACATACTTCGCGGCCACCGGCAGATTGGGTGTCACGCCCGTGGACAGGCCGACGGTGGCGAACGCGGAGACAGTCTCGAACAGGATGATGTCCAGCGAGTGATCCGTCATGGTCAACAGCAGGACCACGGAGATAGCGACCATCGCCAGGCCCAGCAGGGACACGGCAACCGCCAGGCGTACCGTCGAGGTGGGGATACGACGTCCGAAGGTCTCGATATCGCGGTCACCCCGGGCCTCGGCGATGACGGCGAGGACCAGCACCGCGAAGGTTGTGACCTTCACGCCGCCCGCCGTGGACGCCGAGCCGCCGCCGATCATCATGAGGATGTCCTGAACGAAGTGTGTCTGTGAGTGCATCGCCCCCACGTTTAACGCCGAAAGACCCGAAGAGCGCGAGTTCACGCCCGCGAGCATCGCGTTGAGGATCTTCGAGGGCGTGTCCACGGACCCCAGCGTCGCCGGGTTGTGCCATTCGGTGAGGGCCAGGGCGAGTGCGCCGATGAACGCAAGGATCAGGTAGGTGGACAGCGTCAGCTTCGTGTGCAGGCGCCAGCGTCGTGGCGCGCGCAGATTCTTCGCAACATCCATGATGACGGGGAAGCCGATAGCCCCCACCGTCGTGCCCAGGATGATGGGGACCAGCATCCACCAGTCGGTCACGTGCGGCTCAAGTCCGCCGGGCAGAATCACGAAGCCGGCGTTGTTGAACACGGAGATGGCCATGAACACGGCGTCCCACACGGCGTGCGCGGGGTCGATGCCCATGGTGAGGAAACGCGGCAGGAACATGACCGCCAGGAGCGCCTGCATGGTCAGCGAGGTCGCGATGACTGCCTTGAGCAGCGTGGAAATCTGGCCCATCGCTCCCGTCCCGGTCTCCTGGGTGGCGAGCATGCGCTGGGTGAGTCCCAGGTGTCGGGACACCGCGAAGCCGAGGATCGACGCCAGCGTCATGACGCCCAGGCCGCCGACGACGATGCCCGCCGCGATGACAGCCTGCCCGAAGGGGGACCAATACGATGCTGTGTCCACCGTCGTGAGACCTGTCACGCATACAGCTGATACGGCGGTAAAGAGCACGTCGACGAAGGGAGCGGACTCGTCAGAGGCGGAAGCGATCGGCAGCATGAGCAGCGCCGTGATGACGCCGATAATCAGCGCAAACGTGCTCAGGGCCAGTCGCGCCGGCGAGTACCGGGCCTGCCGGGACAGCCACGCGCGCACGCGCTGCCCGTACGAGGTGGGCACCTGGGGGTGAGGGCCGCGGGGGCCGCCGGGGACCTGTCGGACGACGGGGGAGGGCTGGGGGCTGAGGGTTTCCTCTGAAATGGCGCGGGACGAGGCCGTGGCTCGTCCTCTCATCATGGACCGTGTGGCGCCGGGATTGGTGCGCAGCCGAGGGGTCTCAACCCGAGGCTTGCGTCCCTTGCGTGCCGGTCTCATCATTTCTCCTTAACGACTCTGCAACAAAAGTGGATAAAGTTGCAGTTTCCATGCGGTTGGGCAGTAGTATATTTCGTGAGGCTACGTAAGCGGTGAACGAACGGGTTTAACGCGCCTCGCGAGCATCCTGGGAGTCATTAATGGAACAGCAGTCGGCGCCGCGCTTTATGACCGTCACGGAAGTGGCGGACATCATGCGCGTCTCTAAGATGACTGTGTACCGATTGATTCACAGCGGTGAAATGCCCGCGATTCGCGTCGGAAAGAGCTTCCGAGTGCCCGAGGCCGCGGTCGCCCAGATGATCCAGGCCGGTATGGCGGATCACTCCGGTGGCCAGGCTCGCGTCATTGGCG
The DNA here is from genome assembly GCF_041432775.1 of Pauljensenia sp. 20925_1_34. Lineage (NCBI taxonomy): Bacteria > Bacillati > Actinomycetota > Actinomycetes > Actinomycetales > Actinomycetaceae > Pauljensenia > Pauljensenia sp. 20925_1_34. Next base: position 79,700 of record NZ_JAPWAG010000008.1, read on the forward strand.
GGTAGTATAGGCACGATGTGCCCGCTCCGGGCACCCATCATCAACCAGCGGTAGTACCTCTGCCGCCCACACTACGAGGGAGGAACCCCATGGGCTCCGTCATCAAGAAGCGCCGCAAGCGCATGGCGAAGAAGAAGCACCGCAAGCTCCTGCGCAAGACGCGTCACCAGCGTCGCAACAAGAAGTGAGCGAGCGGAGGCCCGACCATTGGTCGGGCCTCTCGTGTATGTCGGGCCGGCCGCCGGTAGGTGAGGGTGCAGATGACCAGCTGCGCCGAGGCCTGTAGACCCTATACTTGGGCGTTATGGACCGCACCATTATTCACGTCATGCGCCACGGCGAAGTGGACAACCCCAACGGTGTTCTCTACGGGCGGCTGCCCGGATTTGGGCTCACGGAGCTGGGGCATCAGATGGCCGCTCGCGCGGCCGACTACCTTCAGGAATCGGGTGCGGACATCGCTCGCGTCATTTCCTCGCCGCTCCTGCGTGCCCAGTTGACGGCCGCGCCGACGGCCGCCGCCTACGGCCTGAGTATTGCCACCGATCCGCGCCTCATCGAGTCGGACAACGTCTTCGAGGGCCTTCCCGTCAACTCGAATCGCGCGATGCTGGCCAACCCCAAGTACTTCAAGTACTACTGCAACCCGCTGCGCCCCTCGTGGGGTGAGCCCTACCGTGACGTCGCCTCCCGCATGAGGGCGGCCCTGTCCTCGGCCCTGCGCGAGGCGCGCGGACGCGAAGCCCTGGTCGTCTCCCACCAGAACCCGATCGTCACGCTCACGCGTTTCGTCGACGGCCTGCCCTTGGCGCACTCACCCAAGTCGCGCCACTGCTCGCTGGCCTCGATCACGTCGTTCATCTTCTCGGGCTCGACGCTCGTGGGCACCTCCTACGCGGAACCCGCGGCCGACCTCGTCGCCCTGGCGCGCGACATGACGCCGGGAGACTCTGCCGCCGACCTGCGCCGCTGAGGGCGCGCGGCGGACAATACCGCAGCGAGTGAAGCGGGCGACCCGATCAAGGGTCGCCCGCTTCACGTCACGCTCCTGCCTCAGGAGGCCTCTCCGTCCGACGTCTCATCGGAGTCGGTGCCGCGCTTGTCGTGCTTGCGCTGCCCCTCCTCGCGGCGTTCCTCCTCGCGGCGCTTGCGCTGGATGTCGCGTTCGAGGCGGAAGAGAAACTCGGGGTCGTCGTCCGGCGCGGACGGGCGCGCGGGCTTGCTCGGAGGCGCCTGCTGGGCCTTCTCGGCGCGCTGGACCCAGCGCAGCACCAGCCACACGATCGGGCCGATCGCGGCGATAGTCGCCGTGAACAAAATGATCAGCAGCCAGATCGGCTTCGGCAGCTTGCCGGGCATCTCGTCTTCGGGGGTGCGATGCCAATCTGCGGCCGCGTAGATGGTGAGCGCAATCATGGCGACGAAAAGGACAATCCTGAGCATATGCCTAGTTTAGGGGCGTGCACTGCCTCACGTCGCCTCGTTCACTCCCGGGGCAAACCTGCCCGCTCAGCCCTCCGTGATCTGCGGCAGCGCCGCGTACGAGGAGGCGGCTCCCGGCGTCAGGACCGCCGTGGCTCCTGCCCGCATCCCGGCGGCCACGGCCTCGGCGAAGGGCATGCCGAGCGCCAGCGCCGCCGCCAGCGCACCCACGCACGCGTCGCCCGCACCCGTCGTATCCGTCACCTCGCCGAGCGTCACAGCGGGGCAGTGGCCGACCTCGGCCCCGGACACCCACGCCGCCCCCTGCGCGCCCAGCGTCACGACGATGTGGCGCGGCCCCATGCCACGCAGCGCGCGAGCGATCCCGATCGCCTCGGTCGGCGTCGCAGGGGCGGGCAGGCCCAGGGTCAGCCCAGCCTCCGTCTCGTTGACCACCAGGATGTCGACGCGCGACAGCGTTGCCGGGTCGGTTGCGCGCGCGGGCGCCAGGTTGAGCAGGACCCGCGCGCCAAAGGAATGAGCCCACTCGATGGCCGCCGCGTTGGCCGCGGGGGGAATCTCGGCCTGGAGGACGACGATGTCGGAGGGGGCGGGGAACAACGAGGCCTTGGCGGGCTCGGTGGTCACAGCCGCGTTCGCCCCCGCGTCCAGGATGATCGTGTTCTCGCCGGAGGCGGCCACGGTGATCAGCGCCGTCCCCGATGGGCCATCAACCGCGCGCAGGTGGGTGACGTCCACCCCGTGCGAGGCGAGCTCATCGCGTAGTCGCTGGCCCGACGGGTCGGATCCAACCGCGCCCACGAACAGCGTCGTTACTCCCGAGTGCGCGGCCGCCGCCGCCTGATTCGCCCCCTTCCCGCCCAAGCCGTAGGTGAGGGAAGAACCCGACAGAGTCTCGCCGGGGGAGGGGAAACGGTCGACCGTGACCGTAACATCTTGGTTAATGGAACCGACAACAATGACGCGTGCCATGGAATCTCCTATGTGAGGGAGGCTCTATTGTGTCACGTCACACGCGGAACGCAAATATCCCTCGGGGTCGATTGAGGCGTCATTTCAACGATTAAGTGTTGCTTAAGTTCTATGCCAGTTTCCTGCAATACTACTAAAGAGACGCTTTGTGGTGAACTATCCGCCGTGCGCAATCTCCGATACCTCGTTTCGACCCGCCCGGCAGCCCCATCCTGCCGCCCCATCACCATCCCCTCCCAGGTGATCCAGGCAGGGGCCACGGCCTCGTCCCCCACGCGCACAACCGCACCTTCTGCGGCTGGGACAGACAGCCTCGCGCGCGTCCTCCTGCCCCTCCTGGGCATCTACGCTCTCGGCACAGTCTCCCTCCAAGGCTTCAACCTGGTCTACCTGCGCGTCGCCGCCGACATCGGTGCCGGCGAAGCCTCCGGCCTCATCACCGCAATCCCCGGCATCGTCCTGGGCGTCGCCTGCTTCCTATACGGAACCCTCGGCGACTTCATCCCCCTGCGCCGCATCGTCGACGTCGGCGTCGTCCTCATCGTCGCCGGATCCCTCCTCGGCTTCGCATTCTCCTCGTCCCTGACCGGCATCATCATCGCCCGAGCCCTCCAAACCCTCGGCTACCAGGCCTCCGCCTCCGCCTACATGATCCTGGCCACCGGCATCGCCGACCCCAAGCGCCGCGGCCTCTACGTCGGCCTCATGTGCGCCGCCTTCCAGGGCGGAACCGCCATCGGCATGCTGTCGGGAGGCCTCCTCGCCGACATCAACTGGGCGATCCTACTGCTCATTCCCCTCGGCGGCCTCGCCGTCCTGCCCATCATGGGACGCCGCGTCCCCGCACACGCCCACGCCGGACGCATCGACGTCGTCGGCCTCGCGATCTTCTCCTCGCTGGCCCTCCTGCTCACCCTGGTCGCCTCCAACCCGCGCTGGTGGCTCATCGGCGGCCTCATCATCGGCGGCGCCCTCTTCTGGCGCTATATCGGCCGCGCCCGCGCCCCCTTCATCACCCGCTCCTTCTTCACCAACGTGCCCTGGGCGCGCTCCGTCAGCCTCATCGTCATCATCTACTGCATGAACTTCACGGTCGCTCCCCTCATGAACGGCATCGGCGCCGCCCACTACGGGCTCACCCCCGCCCAGGTCTCCGTGCGCCTCCTGCCCGCCTACTGCGTCGCGCTGACCACCGCCATGAGCTCCGGCGCCGTCATGGCCCGCATCGGGCGCGGCGCTACCGTGCGCGGCTGCGTCGCCCTCATCCTGTCCGGCACCGCGCTCCTCGCCCTCTTCATGAGCTCCGGCCCGTGGGTCATCACCGCCGCCATGTGCCTCATCTACGCCGGCTTCGGCGCGCTCTTCACCCCCATCTACGACACCGTCTTCGCCACCGTCGCACCCGGCCAGAACGGTCGTGCCGTCGCCATGAACGACCTCGCCATGCAGGGCAGCGCCGCCATCGGAATCGGCGTGTTCACTCCCTGGCTGGCCTCCGGATCCTTCGAATCCATCGCCGTCGTCTGCGTCGGAGCTGCAGCCATCGGCATCCTCGGCGACTGGGCCCACGAGGCCCTCTATCGCCGCGGGCGCTGACCCGCTCGCTCACCCGCGTGGCTACCCCGGCCTCGTGAAAGTGCTGACTAGCGCGCCGACCCGCGTCAACCCGCCCCGGCCTCGTTCTTAGGACAGGAACAGCGCCAGCGCAGCCAACAGCGCCCATGCCAGGGTGAAGAAACCCGTATTGCGCAGGACAGTGATGAGCGCTCGGCCCGAGGCGCCGGTCAGCACCGGCAGGCTCACTCCGGCCGCCCACGCGGCGGCTCCCACGCCCAGCGCGCACGTCGCCAGCGGATGCAAACCGACCGCAGCGCCGAGGGTCACGATCATCGCGACCGGAAGCCACGCGCACGCCGCAAACACCCAGCGCGACGCCCGATCGCCCAGGCGCACGGCCGCCGTCATCTTGCCGGACTCGCGGTCCGTCGGAATGTCTCGAATGTTATTGGCCATCAGCAGCGCCACCGACAGCAGGCCCAGCGCCGACGCGCTCATCCACAGCCACCACGGAGCCGACTGCACCTGCGTCCATGTCGTTCCCACGCACGCCAGCAAGCCGAAGAATACGAAGACCATCAGTTCGGACAGGCCGATACCCATGTAGGCGTAGGGGTGCTTGCCACCCGTGTAGAACCACGCGGCCACGACCGCCGCAGCGCCCGCAGCGATCAGCCACCATGTGCCCGACACGGCAACCAGGGCGAGGCCCGCCACGCCGGCCACCGCGAACGACCCCAGCGCGGCTGCCAGGACCGTTGTCGGCTTGGCCAGGCCCCCGCCCGTCAGGCGTGCGGGCCCCTTGCGGTTGTCATCCGTGCCGCGAATCCCATCCGAATAGTCGTTCGCGTAATTGACTCCCACCTGTAGGGCCAACGCCACCACGAGCGCCAGGAGAGCCCGCAGCGCGTCAAACCCGCCCAGGTAATGCGCGGCCGCCGACCCGACAAGCACGGGTGCGGCGGCGGCGGGCAGGGTGCGCAAGCGAGCGCCTTCAATCCAATCCGTCACGGTAGCCATGGCTACCAGTGTAGTTGGAGGCGGCGCTCGCCCGTCAGTCGGGTTAGCGCACCCAGTCCCTCTCGGTGCCTTCGACGGCAGTCGCGGCTGCGACGGCGGCACCGCGGTCGATCTTGTCGAAGCCCAGGTACGGCAGCTCCGTCACCGCGACCACGCGGCGCGGCGCCTGCGCGCGACCGATGTGCGCGGCGGCGTGCTCGCGCACGGCCGAGCCCAGCTCGGCCATTTCCAGGGAGTCCGACGGCATCTGGTGAGGAACCACCAGGGCGGTGACGATCTGTCCCCACTTCTCATCCGGCGTGCCCAGGATCCAAGCATCCGAAATGCCCTCGTAGGAACGCAAGGCGCGGCGCAGGGGACCCGGCGCTATCGACAGACCGCCCGAAATGATGACGTCGTCCGCGCGCCCGCTCACCTCGACCTTGCCCGACGCGCGGATGACGCCCATGTCGCCGGACACCATCCAGCGCTGGCCGCCCTCCTCGAAGAAGGGGCTGTCCGCGTCCAGGTAGCGCGTCATCAGCGTCGGGCCGTTAAACGCCAGGCGGGTACGCCCGTCCCAGTCGACCGCGCGTACCGTGATGCCGGGCATCGGCTCGCCGTCGTAGACGCAGCCGCCCGCCGTCTCCGTCATGCCGTAGGTGATGCGCACCTTCAGGCCCGCGTTCAGGGCGCGCTCGAGCAGGTGATTGCTGATCGCCGCGCCGCCCACGAGAATCGCGGACAGGGAGCGCAGGGCCTCCAGGACCTCCTCGTCAGCGTCGAGGCACTGCACGAGCTGCGTGGGCACCAGCGACAGGTAACCGGGCATGTCATCCTGCGTGACGCCCTTAATGGCGGGCAGCAGATCGCGCGGATGAAAGCCGTTCGTCGTATCCACGACCTGCGGGTTCGTGCCCGCAACCGCCGCGCGCAGCAGGATCATCGCGCCCGCGATGTGATGGGTGGGCAGCGCGAGGATCCAGCGGCCGGGGCCGTCCAGCGCCAGCTCGGTCGCCTTCACCGAGGCCATGAGCGCGTCTGTGGACAGGCCGACCAAGCGCGGCTTGCCCGCGCTGGAACCGGACGTCGAGAGGACCAGGTCCACGCCGTCAAAGAAATGCGGGTCGTTCTTGATGTGATTGGCGAGGCCGGGGTAGTCCTCCTCGGGGAAAGCCTGCTCGGGGGTCGCAGCGGAACCGCGCAGCGTGGCGGGAGGAACCTTGGCGGGGTCGCGCACAAAGACGACCGTGTGGGGCGCGGGGTGGTTCGGGTCTGCGGCGCGCTCCTCGTAGAGTTCAACCAGCTTGTGGATCGATGCGTTAGCAAGCGCGGCGGCACCGATCGATGTACCGCCAGGTACGACAAGAATTCGCGGCGCAGCCATGATGAGCCTCCCATAGTTCTATAGCGAGCGCATATATGACAAGGATAGGTGCTTGCGTACGCCCAGGTGGCAGGCCGCTTCGCGGCAATAATCACGTTTGGGGGCTAAAAACTGAACGATTCTGCCATTTTCATGTGGCAGACGACGCAACTGAAAATTCAACCGTCTACTTCCACAAGCATGCATGAGGCGATAGGATGAACGGCGATGCTCAAGAATCTTTCCACTAAAACCAGATGGGCGATCGGCGCGGCGTGCGCCCTCGTCTTCCTTGTCGTCTGCGCCGTCATCGTGTATGAGGCCAACTACTCTGGCCGCGCGCTGCCGGGCACGACCGTCGCCGGGACCTCCGTCGAGGGCATGACCCGCGACCAGGTCGTCTCCACCGTCACCGCACGAGCCGACGCCACCAATGTGACCCTCATGGTCGAAGGGAAAGCCACCACGGCCTCGCTCAACGAAGCCGGCATCTCCCTTGACGCCGAGGCGACCGCGGACGAGGCCATGAAAGGCTCGACCTCCCTGTTCTCCTTCGTCGGTGCACTCTTTACCAACCGCACCGTCGAACCCGTCACCACCGTCTCTGAGGACTCGATCAAGAAGCTCACCGCGACCGCGAACTCCACCCTGACCTCGGAAATGAAGGACGCGCAGGTCATCATCGCGCCCGACGAAGAATCCTTCACCTTCACGCCCGCGCAGAACGGCAACGGCATCGCGCCCGACGAGGTCGCCGCCGCCGTCAAGGAGGCCGGTGCGACCCTGACCTCGGTCACCAAGGACGTCTCCGTCTCCCAGATGGAGCCCAGCATCACCACCTCCGATGCCGAGCGGGCCGCCGACAAGGCCAACGAGCTGCTCGACACGCAGATCGAAATCTCCGACGGCATCGACACCTTCTACGCCGAGCGCTCCGACAAGGTCCAGTGGTTCGAATTCCTCACCAAGGATGACGGTACCCTCGACGAGCCCTCCATCAGCACCGTCAAGGTCGCCGACTGGGTCAACGCCCTGGCGTCCACCACCGACGTCAAGCCCGAGAATCGCGTCGAAAACGTGGACTCCTCCGGCAACGTGCTGACCACCGCCCGCGAAGGCAAGAAGGGCCTGAAGACTAACAACACCGAAGAGATCACGAAGGGCGTCGTTGCCGCGATGAGCGACGGCAAGGCGTACGAGGGCCTGTTCCACTATGACGACGTCGAGCCCGGCTCCGAGACCAAGCAGGTCGCCGAAGGCACCGAAAACCTGGTCTACCAGGCAGCCGAAGGTGAGAAGTGGGTCGACATCAACCTTTCTGACGCCTCCGTCACCGCCTATGTTGGCGGCAAGGTTGCGGGCGGTCCGTTCTACATGGTGCCCGGAGCCCCCGACACGCCCACCGTCACTGGCACGTTCCACGTGTACCTCAAGTACGACGTGCAGACCATGCGCGGCGAGAACGCCGACGGTAGCAAGTACGAGACCGAAGGTGTCCCGTGGGTCACCTACTTCACCGGCTCCTACGCGATGCACGGTGCCCCCTGGCGTTCCTCCTTCGGGTGGAGCGGCTACGGCGGCTCCCACGGCTGCGTGAACATGCCCGTCGACGCCGCCAAGTTCATCTACGACTGGACCGACATGGGCGACACGGTGGTCGTGCACTACTGATGGCCGACACTGAGCATTGGGGGCGGGCCGGAACCGAAGGGTTCCGGCCCGCTCTCTGTTACCGCGCGAGGGGCGCGGGCGCGTGGGGGAGGGGCTCGCGCAGGTTGCGAAGAACTTGGCGCGGGGTGTGCGGGTGGCGTGTGCTGTGTCGGACATACTGGCGTGGTTTCCCAACAATGTCGCACGTAATTTCCATGTCAACCTTTCAAGTATTGAAATTGCGTTGTTGGAATTGCAACGTTTGTGGCGGATGTTGAAGATTCAAGGAAGGGAATTACGTGCGAGATTTATGGGGAGCGGTTCGAGTGGGTGGCTGATGGCTGATGACTGATGACTGATGGCTGACGGCTGGTAGTAAGCTGCTAGTGACACGCGGCTAGCGGCTGCGTTCCCCGACTCTTGGCAGGTGTTCCATGTTTTTCCGCGACGATGCGCTGAGCGCGGGCAACGGCCTCGGCCCCGACGAGTGGTGGAAGGGCGCCGTCGTCTACCAGATCTACCCGCGCTCCTTCAAGGATTCCAACGGCGACGGCTTCGGTGACCTCGAAGGCATCCGACAGAAGCTGGACTACCTGAAGAACCTGGGCGTGGACGTCCTGTGGCTGTCGCCGATCTACGCCTCCCCGCAGGCCGACAACGGCTACGACATCGCGGACTACTACGACATCGACCCCATGTTCGGGACGCTCGAGGACTTCGACCGCCTGCTCGCGGACGTCCACGAGCGGGGCATGCGCCTCGTCATGGACCTGGTCGTCAACCACTCTTCCGACGAGAACCCGTGGTTCGTTGAGTCGCGCTCCTCGCGGGATAATCCCAAGCGCGACTGGTACATCTGGCGTGACCCCCGCCCCGGGCACGTCGGCGGCGAGGCCGGGGCTGAGCCTAACAACTGGGGGTCCTTCTTCTCGGGCTCGGCTTGGGCCTGGGACGAGGCCACGGGCCAGTATTACCTGCATCTTTTCGACAAGAAGCAGCCCGACCTGAACTGGGATAACCCCGAGGTCCGCGCCGCCGTCTACGAGATGATGAACTGGTGGCTCGACCGCGGCGTCGACGGCTTCCGCATGGACGTCATCAACCTGATTTCGAAGGACCCGGCCCTGCCCGACGGCATCGTCTACCCGGGGCGCGCGTGGGGCGAGGGCTACCCGCACTTCTCCGAAGGCCCGCACCTGCACGACTACCTGGCCGAGATGCGCCGCGAGGTCTTCGCCGGGCGCGCCGGAACCATGACGGTCGGTGAGTGTCCCGGCGTGTGCCGCGACAACGTCCTGCTCTTCACGGACCCGGCCAGGCGTGAGCTCGACATGGTGTTCCAATTCGACCACGTCGACCTCGGCCTCGAGGCGGGGAAGTTCCATCCGCGCCCGCTGCGTCCCGGCGAGCTCGCCGACTGCCTGAGCGCGTGGCAGGAGGCCCAGGGAAGCGTTGGCTGGAACAGCCTGTACCTGGACAATCACGATCAGCCGCGCGCCGTCAGCCGCTTCGGCGATGAGGCGCACCGCTACGCCTCGGCGACCGCCTTGGCCACCGCGCTGCACATGCTGCGTGGCACCCCCTACGTCTACCAGGGCGAGGAGCTCGGCATGACCAACGGGGTCTTCCATGGCCTCGACGATTTTCGTGATGTTGAGGCGCTGCGCTACTACCGCGAGGCCGTGGCGGCGGGGGAGGCCCCCGAGTCGGTCCTGGCCGGGATGCGCGCCACCGGCCGCGACAACGCGCGCACGCCCGTCCAGTGGGACGTGAGCGAGCACGCCGGCTTCACCGACGGCACCCCGTGGATCGGCGTCACCCCGAACTACACGGAGATCAACGCCGCCACCCAGGTGGGTGACCCGTCCTCCGTGTACGCCTATTATCGGGCGCTCGCGGACGTGCGCCACGGCCTGCCCGTCATCGCGGCGGGCTCGTTCGAGCGCATCGTTACGCCCTCACCCGCAGTCTTCGCCTACCGGCGCACCCTCGACGAGGCCGTGGCCACGATCCTGGTCAATCTGTCCTCTCAGCCCGCCTCCCTGGGCGAGGTCGCGCGCGGGGTGAGTGGCGAGCTCATCCTGTCCAACCGGGACCTGTCCGAGGCCAAGCGAGAGGCTCCCGGCGTTCTGGAGCCCTGGGAGGCGCGTGTCTACCTCGCGTGAGGGGCGCGTGGCCCCTGAGTACTGGCGTATGTTCGTGTACACATCATGAATCATTTATCCAGAGTGCACTCCAGCGTGGGCGTGGCGCCGTCGTAAGCGAAGTCGATGCGGCATTCGTAGGAGGCCGCTTGGGGGAGTTTCTTGCCGGCGTTCGGGTCGGTGGGGCCTGTCCCTACTATGAGGGTGAAGCTCCATACCGTCGAGAACGCCGGTGACATTGATGGGCCTGTCCCTACTTTGCGGGCGAAGCGCTTATTCTCCAGTGGACCGATGAAGGGAGGGTCGTTTACCAGGTCCAGTGGTTCAGTGGAGAATGCGAGGGCTCCGCAGGTGCGTTGTCGCGCGGGGTCTGGCGTGCCGGTGCGGCAAGATGCCGCGAAGGCTTCACTTTCGGTTTGGATCCATTGGGTGAGCTTCTCGCTCGGCTCGATCGTGAAAGCTCGCGTCGCGAAGTTCGTGCGGATTTCCCCTGCACCATCGGTCAGGGGGTGCTCGTAGTTGATCGTCCAGTAGTCGGGGTTCTTGGGGGTGGCTTCCATGCGGTAGCTGCCGGGAAGGAGGAGGTAGGAACCCTGCGGGTTGCTGACCAAGATGTCGCCGATGCGAATGCTGCGCAGGCCGTCCGTGTCGATCAACGTGGTCATCGAACCATACGAAGAGGCGTTGATCTTCCACATGCCGAGCTGACCGTTCCTCCGTTTGGTCTCTTTGAAACGCATGTTGAAGTGGTGGGCGTCACTTCTGCTGGCGTTGAAGAGAACCGTGCCCTCGATCGCCGTCGGGTCTTTGGGGGCTGTGTGCCCCTCGAAGGAGACTTTCGAGGGGGCGTGCGCGTGTGCGGCATCCCGTAGGAAGTCATACTGGAACTGGCCGTCGAAAAGGGTTGCGAGTTCGGGGAAGTATCTCACGGCCTCGTTGTACTTTCCGTCTTTGACGAGGTCCATGTAGCGGTTCCACGCATCCAAGGCTGTCAGGTCGGACAGGTACACGTAGTTCGACCAGTAGCCCGCCCCGGCTGCGGCGGCCACGAGGGCCACGCACGAGGCCGTGGCGATCCAGCGCTTGCGCTGTGGTGTGTTGTTCATTGGTGGCTCCGCTCGCGTGTCGGCGTGGTTCGTGTGCAAATCGTGAATCATTTATCCAGAGTGCACTCCGTCGTCGGCGTCGCGCCGTCGTAAGCGAAGTCGATGGTGCACTTAAACCGGGCGTTATAGTGTGTGTGCCCATCGTCCGTGGGAGCTGTTTCGCCAGTCGATACAGCTAGGAGAAAAGATGTTGTTCCTACGAGGTCGACGGAAAGATAATCTTGGGTAGGGTCGAACGGCGTAGTGCTGTATGCGAGGGCGCCGCAGGCGTCTTCTCTGGAGGCATCGGGTGTTCCAGTGCGGCAAGATGTCGCGAATACTTCGCTTTGCTCACGAACCCATTCCTTGAGCGTATCGTTGGCTTCGATAGTGTACGGGCGCGTGATGGGGTTGGTGCGGATTTCTCCTGCGCCGTCGGTTAATGGGTACTCGTATTTGATTGTCCAGTAGTCCGGGTTCTGGGGGACTGCTTCGATGCGGTAGCTGCCGGGGAATAGGTAGTACCAGCCTTGGGGGTTATCGATCGATACGTCGCCGACCCGCACGCTGCGAAGGTTGTCTAACTTCATGGCCCTGACTGTTGATCCGAAGGATGAGGCGTCAATGTGCCACCAACCAAGCTTGCCATTGGCCTTGTCCTTCTGTGACAGCACGGTGACGGTCTTGAGCAAGGCTTCTGTGCCGTCGTCGAAGGAAACACGCCCCTCGATAGCGTAAGAGTTGATATCGACTGGCTCGATGGATACCGTGCTGGGTGCATGCGCGTGCGCAGCGTCGGACAGGAATTCGATATGATTGCCATTCCTGCTGGTGTCCTGGAGGTAGGGCGAATACGACAGTGCCTCGTCGTACTTCCCGGATTCAATGAGTTCCATGTAGCGGCTCCACGCCTCGATCCGCGTCAGGTCTGGCACGCGCGTGGAATGCCACCAGTAGCCCGCCCCGGCTGCGGCGGCCACGAGGCCCACGCACGAGGCCGTGGCGATCCAGCGCTTGCGCCGCGAGGTGGGGGTGGGCGAGGGGTCTTGCGGTGTGCTCGTCGGTGAGGGCTGGGGCATGGGGGTTCCTTACGTAGGTGTATAGGAAAGCTACCAAAGGGGAGGGGCGCGGAACAAGTGGCTGTCGGCGCTCGCAAGGTCTGACTGGCGAGGTGACAGTGGGGGTTTGTCGAGTGCGTGTTGGCCGGTAGGATGGCACGTGGTTAGGTTTTCCTCGCATT